>JBCCGX010000010.1:0-28112 GCA_039029035.1 Acidobacteriota bacterium
ACCCTTTGACCGACCGGCATGTCGGTGACGTCGGTGATGTCGTTCAAGGTGGCGAGCTCGGCCGCCAACTTGTTGACGTCCTCGGCGAACGTGCCGCCGGTATAGCGCACCACGACCGCGGAATACAGGGCCTCGCCCTTTTTCAGCCGGTACACGCCGAAGTCACCGTCCTCGGTGCGCAGGTACTCGAGACCGTGCGCGACCTCGGGCTGCGGTAGGGCGGCGCGAAAGACCGGTCGCAGGAGGTCGCCGGGAATGACGAAACGCTGGCCGGGCGTCAGCTCTTCGTCGCTGAGCTCGTTGTGCTCGCGGATGGCGATGTAGTTCTGGCCTTCTCCGGTGAGCCAATCAGCGAGACGCCACAGGGTCAGGCGGCTCAGCTCTGTAGTGACCACGTGCTCCCAGCCCACTGCGAGGGCCTGGTCCTGAGGAAACAGTGCGCGGATGACAGCGAGCTTGTAGTGATCCGTGAGGTGGGCGTAGGCGACCCGATAGCGAACGCCGGCCAGCAAACGTCGTGGCCGCTTACCGTTGACCCGAGTGACGTGTCGGACGCCGCGTTTGTCGCCGGTCAGCCGCTCGGCGTAGGCGTACAGGCCTTCACCGCGGCGCGGTGGGGCTTCCACAAAAAGCTCCTGGGCGTCGGTGAGAGCGGCGACCATGCCCTGACCGAGGGATGCCCGCTGGGTCGCTGCCGGCAGAGGCGAGCCGTGGCCGAGCCAGCCGGCAAGGAGCACCAGGCTCAACAGGCGCTGCAGCCGGCGAGTCACGATCTGCAAGTGGCGGGGCTCCTCGTCACAGGCTGCATGAGGGAATTCTCCCCGCTGATGCGGCGCGGATCAAGCCGGTATGGGCAGGGCCAAGCGAGATCTTGCTAACGGAAGATCCCTGACTTTCTCGAATCGGCAGAACCGCCGCCAGCGAGGCGTTGATTGAGCTCGCGGATCCGGTCCATGAGTTTGTCCATCTTCTGCTGCGCTTCGTCGCGTAAGCGTGAATACTCGCCGCGCATCCGTTCGACTTCCTGGCGCATCTCGTCGGCACGTTCGTTCTGCTCACGGATCTCGCGGTCGCGGTCGTCGATGACCCCTTGCAACCGAGCCAGGTCCTCGTCCTTTTCGGCCAGGCGTTCCTGGGTCTTGAGCTCCTGCTCCTCGTAGAGCTTGCGGAACTGTTGCAGCTCCTGGATCTCGGCAAAGTCCGAAGTCGACATATCGCCTCCTTGGGTTTCCAGGTTGGGGAACATCTTACGCAGCTTGAGAGATAGGTCTTCCGGGTCCGGCGACTGCTCCATCGCTTCCTTGTAGGTAATCTCGCTGTGGACCAGGAGCGCGAGGAGCGATTGATTCATGCTCTGCATGCGGTAGTAGCCGACCGAGGACTCCAGCTCCTCGTGCAGATCCGCGGTCTGGCCCTTCTCGATCAGCTTGGCGATCTTGGGCGAGTTGCGCATGACCTCGAGCGCTGCGACCCGGCCCTCGCCACCGCGCCGGCCGACCAGTTTCATCGATACCACCGACTTGAGCACCTGTGACAGCTGTGCCCGCACCTGCCCCTGCTGGTCGGCGGGGAAGGAGTCGAGGATCCGGTCGACGGTCTGGGTGGCACTGTTGGTGTGCAGGGTCGAGAACACGAGGTGCCCGGTCTCGGCGGCGGTGATCACCGTCTGAATGGTCTCGGGGTCGCGCATCTCGCCGACCATGATGACGTCAGGATCCTGCCGCATGGCGTTGATCAGAGCGGTGGTGAAGCCGATGGTGTCGGTGCCGAGCTCACGTTGCGAGATCGACGCCATATTGTCCGAGAACAGGAACTCCATCGGATCTTCGATGGTGATCACGTGCACCGGTCGGGTGGCCGCGATGTACTTGATCAAGGCGGCCAGGGTGGTCGACTTACCACTGCCGGTGGGCCCGGTGACCAGCACCAACCCCATGGGCATCTTGGTGAAGTCGAGCAAGACCTTGGGCAGGTCGAGCTCCTCGATGCCCATGATCTTGAACGGGATGCGCCGGAAGCAGGCTGCCAGGTTGCCGCGCTGCATGAAGATGTTGCCGCGGAATCGGGCCACCCCGGGGACGCCGTAGCCGATGTCGACCGACATGGCGTCTTCGAGCTTGCGCTTCTGTGGCGGGGTGAGGATCTTGTCGACCATCTCGCCGATCTCGTCGAGCTTCAACGGATCGGTCTTGAGGGGCAAGAGCTTGCCATTCAAGCGCAGGAGTGGCGGGCGAGTCGGCTTGATGTGGAGATCCGACGCCCCCTGCTTGGTCATGATGGTCAGTAGTTGATCCAGATCCATGAAACCTCTCCAGCCTGGTTGGAGCCGAGCCTGAGAGGCAGGCTCAGCCTTGGCGGCGGAGTCTAGCAGAGGGGATGGATCACACGGGGGACGGGTGCCGGGCCGCGACCCGCCGATGGCAGAGGGTGACCACCGAGCCAGGCGCCCTGGAGTGCAGACCCTTGGGTGCCTTGCAAGCGCCTCGACAAGGCTAAGTTGCTGCGTAGCCCGAACCGAGCCTCTAGAATTTGCGCATCAGGCCGACGACGACGCCCTGCACCTTGACGTCGCGTGCCGGGACGCGAATCGGCTCCATCTCCGGGTTGGCGGGCTGCAGGCGAATCAGCTCGCCTTCCGGGTAATAGCGCTTGAGGGTTGCCTCGACCCCGACCAGGGCGACCACCATCTCGCCCGGCATGGCGCGCTCGCGCCGCAAGACAACCACAAAATCGCCGTCGTAGATGCCTTCCTGGATCATCGACTCACCGGCGACGCGCAGCACGTAGTGGTCCGACGCCTGGCCGCTGAAGAGATGGTGCGGTACCGCCAGTTGCTCCTGATCTGACAGGGTCTCGATCGGTTGACCGGCGGCGATCAAGCCAAGGAAGGGTACCTCGGCACCGGTCGAAACCTGCATCCCCGGGACCGCGCGTACCAGCTCGAGACCGCGTTTCTGGTTCCAGTCGCGGTGGAGATAACCCTTCTCCTGGAGGAGCTTCAAGTGCTTGTAGACAGTACCGAAGGAGGAGTAACCGAACTCGTCGCGGATTTCGCGATGGGTCGGCGAGATGCCGTGCCGTTGTTGGTACTCGGCGATGAACTCGAGAATCGCCTTCTGCCGTTCGGTGAGGTAGGCAGGCTGACGCCGACCGGGGTTGCCGTGGGAAGGAATGCTGTTCATGACCATGGGGTTACCGAAGATCGTTGATGCGACCGAGGATTTGCGATATCTGAGATTGTAGGCGGAAATTGAGCGTAAGTCAACTGCGCCATTGCTTGACACTCCGGAACCGGGCTCCTACACTCCTCGACCTCTCCTTGCGCTTGGCCATTCCGGTCCGGCACGAGCGCGTCGACTTCTATCGCGATTCCTCCCAGGCTGCGATGCATCAGAATCCGCTGTACCACACCTCTGGCGGAGGTCTCTCTGCCGGCAGCTCTTCCGGCGGCGGTCTTTCCGGCGGCAGCGTCTTCACTGCCGGAGCGCCGATCGAGGCGTTCGACCTGGAGCGCCACACCCTGGCCAACGGCTTGCGCGTCGTGCTGCACCGGGATACCACGCTGCCGCTGGTTGCGATCAATCTCTGGTACCACGTCGGCTCCAAGAACGAGGGCCCGGGGCGTACCGGCTTCGCCCACCTGTTCGAGCACTTGCTCTTCCAAGGCAGCGAGAACGTCGGCACCAACGATCATTTTCGTTGGATTCAGCAGGCCGGCGGGGTCGCCAACGGGTCGACCTGGTATGACCGGACGAATTACTACGAAGTGCTGCCGACGCACTATCTCGATCTCGGTCTGTGGCTCGAATCCGATCGCATGGGCCGTTTCTTGCCGGCGATCACCCAGGAGAAGCTGGACAATCAGCGCGAGGTGGTGATCAATGAGCGCAAGCAAAAGATGGACAACCAGCCCTACGGCCGAGCCTTCGAGCGCCTCCACGAGCTGCTCTACGATGAAGGGCATCCCTACCGCTGGCCGGTGATCGGCTATGTCGATGACCTCACCGCCGCCACGCTCGACGATGTGCGGAGTTTCTTTCGCTCCTACTACGTGCCGCGTAATGCGGTGCTGACCCTCGCCGGCGACATCGACTACGACCATGCCCTGTCCCGCATCGAGCATTACTTCAACGATATCCCGGCCGGTCAACCAGTGGTGCGGCCGGCGGCGCCGCCGGCCGCTCTGGCCAGCGAGCGGCGCGAGATCCAGCCTGATGACGTGCAACTGCCGCGCATCTACATGGCTTTCAACGGTCCGGCCTATGGGCAGCATGAGTGGTATGCGGCCGATCTGCTGTCGATGGGGCTGTCCGGCGGCAAATCGAGCCCGATGTTCGAAGATCTCATTTACCACCGGCGACTGGCTCAGGACGTCGGCTGCTACATCTTCCCGACCGAGCTGACCGCCACCTTTGCGGTCATTGCGACGGCCAAGCCAGGGGTGGCACCGGAGCAGCTCGAGGCCGCGATCAACGAGCATTTCGTTCGTGCGGCCAGCGAGCCGCTGTCCGAGGTCGACTTCGAGCGTAGCCGCAACCAGCTCCTGGCCGACCACTATGGGCAGTTGCAGGCCCTCGATCGGCGGGCCGATCTGCTGTCGCTCTTCACTACCTACTTCGACGATCCGATCGGTGCGATTCGAGAAGTCGATCGGCTGCGCGCGGTGACGCGCGAGGACGTGATGGCGTTCGCGGCCGAACGCCTCGGGCCACAACAGCGGGCCGTGGTGACAGTCGTGCCGCGGGAGACCGAGGTGGCGACCCGCGAGGGGGCTTCATGAGCGCCGCCGAGGCGGCGACCGATCGCTCGCGGCCCCCAGCCCCGGGAGCGTTGCGACGGTTCGACTTTCCGGCTTTTCAGCAGACGCGTCTGGCCAACGGCTTGCGGGTCTTTGCCGCCAGAATGCCCCGGGTCCCACTCGTCAGCCTGGAGATTCTGCTCCCTGGCGGTGGGCTGTTCGACACCTTCGAGCGCCCGGGCCTCACCAGCTTGCACGGCGGCCTGCTAGATGAAGGGACCCAGCGCAGGTCGGCGCTCGAGATCGCCGGCATGGCCGAGAGCCTCGGCGGGTCGTTGAATTCCGGCGCGGGCTGGAACATGGCCTATGTCGAGGCCATGTTGCTGTCGCAGCACCTCGAACCCGGCCTCGAGCTGATGACCGAAGTGGTCCGCTCGCCGGGGTTTCCGGAGAGCGAGATCGAGCGCTTGAAGCTCGATCGCCTGGCCGAGATCCTGCGCCGCAAAGGCGACCCGGCAGCCTTGGCTAGCCGCGTGTTCGACGCGGCCCTGTATGACAAGACGGCCTACGGTCAACCTCGGATCGGCACCGAAGAGAGCCTCGAGAGCTTCGATCGACCGATCTTGGAAGCCTTCTACCAGCGCCATATCGGTCCGGAGGGCTCGGCGATCATCGCCGTCGGCGACCTCGATCCGGAAGCCTTGATCGGGCTGATCGAGAGTCGCTTTGGCGATTGGCCGGCGACCGAAGCGATCCCGCTGCCAGAGATCGACCCGGCGCCGCTGGCGAGTACTGAAGTGCACCTCGTCGATCGCCCCGGATCGGCCCAGACCCAGTTGCAGCTTGGCCAAGTCAGTGTGCCGCGGGCGCACCCTGACTTCCCGCGCATGCTGTTGCTCAACGCCATCTACGGCGGCAAGTTCACTAGCCGAATCAACCTCAATCTGCGCGAGAAGCATGGCTACACCTATGGTGCTCAGAGCCACTTCGTGCAACGCCTGGGGCCCGGCCCGTTCATCGTCCGCACTGCCGTGGGCACCGAGGCGGCGGGCTCTGCGGTCGAGCAGCTGATCTTCGAGATGCGGCGCATCCGCGACGACCTGGTGAGGGAGGACGAGTTGCGCGAGACCCAGGACTATCTGATCGGTGTCTTCCCCTACACCCTGCAAACCATCGGCGATCTAGTCAAGCGCCTCGAGGCGCTGGCTGTCTTCGGTCTGCCGCTCGACTACTACCGCGGCTATCCGGCCGTTCTGGCGGAGATCAGCCGCGAAGAAGTGCAAGCCACAGCGCGCAAGCACTTCGATCCCGACCACCTGGCCATCGTCGCCGTCGGCCCCGCCGAAGAGCTCGAGCCGCAGCTCGAGCGCTTCGGCCCGGTCCACGTCCACCAGCCCTGACATCCAAGCGCCCCGCGCTGCCGAAGCTGTCGACGAGCGGGTGGCAAGGCGTCACGCCGCGTTCGGCAGCTGCGGTACATCTGTGCTGCAGCAATTCCCATGATGAAGATCGCCATCATCGGCGGCGGCATCTCCGGCTTGATGGCCGCCCACCTGCTGTCGCGAGAGCACCACGTGCGGCTGTTCGAGGCGGCGCCTCGTCTCGGTGGGCATACCTACACCGTGCCAGTGAAGGAAGGGGATCGCGAGCTGTGGATCGACATGGGCTTCATCGTCTTCAACGACCGCAACTATCCCCAGTTCACCCGCCTGCTCGACGATCTCGGGGTGGCGAGCCAACCGAGCACGATGAGTTTCAGCGTGCGCTGCGAGCGCAGCGGGCTGGAATACAACGGCGGCTCGCTGAACCAGCTCTTCGCCCAGCGCAGCAACCTCCTGCGGTCCTCGTTCCATCGCATGCTGCGCGACATCCTGCGTTTCCACCGCACCGCGCCGCGTCTACTCGAAAGCGAGGAGGCGCCAACGCTGGGCCAGTTTCTCCGCCAGGAGGGCTTCTCCGGCCCTTTTGTCGATCACTACCTGCTGCCGATGACCGGCGCGATCTGGTCGGCTCGATCGGACCAGATGCTCGACTTCCCCGCCCGCACCCTCATCACCTTCCTCGACCACCATGGGCTGTTGCAAGTCCGTGGGCGGCCCCAATGGCGTGCGGTTCGGGGTGGTTCGCGAAGCTACGTGGAGGCGTTGCAAGCTCGTCTCGGCGAGCGGATTGTTCTAGGGACACCGATCGACGAGGTGCGGCGGACGCCGAACGGGGTCGAGGTCAAACCACAGCGAGCCGAGGCGCAGTGCTTCGATCAAGTGGTGATCGCCACCCACAGCGACCAGGCGCTGGATCTTCTCGCCGACCCGACGCTGGCGGAGCGTGAGATCCTGAGCGCCATCGAGTACCAGGAAAGCGACGTGGTGCTGCATACCGACGCGTCGTTTCTGCCTCGGCGGCCGCTCGCCCGCGCGAGCTGGAACTACCATTTGAATGCCCCGCAGCCGCAAGGCGTGCAGGTGACCTACTCGATGAATCGTCTGCAGAGCCTGGAGACCCAGCGCGAGTATTGCGTCACCTTGAACCGAACCACCGAAATCGATCCTGG
Source organism: Acidobacteriota bacterium (assembly GCA_039029035.1). Taxonomy (GTDB): domain Bacteria; phylum Acidobacteriota; class Thermoanaerobaculia; order Multivoradales; family J023; genus JAAELT01. The sequence goes on from JBCCGX010000010.1 coordinate 7,290, forward strand.
GAGCATTCTCGAGCGCCAACGGTTCGCGCATCCGATCTTCACCGGCGAGGCGGTGGCCGCTCAGAAGCGTTGGAGTGAGATCAACGGCACCCGCCGCACCTGGTTCTGCGGTGCCTATTGGAGCTGGGGCTTCCACGAGGACGGCGCGCGCAGCGCCTGTCGGGTCGCTGAAGCGATCAGAGGGCGCGACGGTTGATGCACAGCGCGATCTACGAGGGCACCCTGCATCATTGCCGGCGGACTCCGGTGGAGCATCGCTTCGCCTACCCGCTCTACCTGATGTACCTCGACCTCGACGAGCTCGCTCACGTTTTCGACGGTCGATGGTTGTGGTCGGCACGGCGCCCGGCGCCGGCCTGGTTCAGACGTCGCGATTTCCTGGGCGACGCGGCCGAGACGCTGCCCGAGAGCGTGCGCCGCCGGGTCGCCGAGGTGACGGGGGAGCGACCCGAAGGGCCTATTCGCTTGCTCACCCAGCTGCGCCTTTTCGGTACCCTGATGAATCCGGTGAGCTTCTACTACTGTTTCGCAGAAAGCGGCGAGCAGCTTGCCGCGATCGTCGCCGAGGTGACCAACACGCCATGGGGTGAGCGTCACGCCTACGTGTTGGACCGGTCGTCGAGCGTGCCGGGATCGACGGATGCCCGAAGATGGTGGCGAAGCCTCGAATCAGCCAAGCGCCTGCACGTCTCGCCGTTCATGCCGATGGACGTCGCTTACCGCTGGCGATTCGATCTGCCGGGTGAGACCCTCGCCGTCCACATCGAGAACCTGCGCGAAGGTCAGCGCATGTTCGAGGCCCATCTGGCCCTCAAGCGGCGGCCGATCAACGGCCGAGAGCTGGCGCGAGCGCTCGTCGTCCACCCTCTGATGAGCCTTCGGGTCGGGCTGTGGATCTACCTACAGGCCGTCCGGCTGCACCTGAAGGGCGCGTTGTTCCATACCCATCCAAAGAAGATCGATTCAGTGCAGCAAACCAAGGCTGTACCGGGGCCAGATCACGAAGGAGTCCGATGAGCTCGGTTGCTAGCCTCGCCGAACGTGCAACGACGCCCCGGTGGGGTCGCCAACTGGCCCGCCGGCTGGTGCTCGGCAATCTGCGCCAGCTGCAGCAAGGTCAGCTGCGTCTGGTCGAAGACGAGCAGGAGACCCTCCTTGGTGCTCCGGTGCCGGACCTGAGCGTGCCCACGGTGGAAGTCCGCGACCCCGGCTTCTTTGCCGAGATTGCCTTCGGTGGCGCGATCGGTGCTGCCGAAGCCTTCATGCGTGGTGCCTGGACGACCGACGACCTCACCACTGTCGTCCGGGTCCTGGTCCGCAACCAGGCCCAGCGCGACGGACTGGAGCGCGGTTGGGCTCGCCTCGCCGTGCCGTTGCGTCTCCTCTTCCACCTGTCCCGAGCCAATACGCGGCGCGGCAGCCGACGCAACATCGAGGCCCACTACGACCTCGGCAACGAGTTCTTTGCCCTCTTTCTCGATCGCTCCCTGATGTATTCGAGCGCTGTCTTCGACACGCCGGAGGTGACTCTCGAAGAGGCCTCCTTCGCCAAGCTGGAGCGCATCTGCCGCAAGCTTGATCTGCAGCCGGACGATCACGTGCTCGAGATCGGCACCGGCTGGGGCGGCTTTGCCGAGCACGCTGCTAGCCGCTACGGCTGTCGCGTGACAACGACCACGATCTCACCCGCCCAGGAGCGCTATGCGCGCCAGCGCACCGCCGACGCTGGCCTGGCGGAGCGGGTCGAAATCCTCGACCGGGACTACCGCGATCTCGAAGGGCGCTACGACAAGCTGGTGTCGATCGAGATGATCGAAGCGGTAGGGCTCGATCACCTCGACGATTTCTTCCGTGTCGCCTCCGAGCGCCTGCGCCCGGAGGGGCTGATGCTTCTGCAGTCGATCACCATCGCTGACCGCTACTACGCCCAGGCCAAGCGATCGGTGGACTTCATCAAACGCTACATCTTTCCTGGTGGCGGTCTTCCGTCTATCCAAGCCTTGACCCATGCCGCCACCCACAGTTCCGACCTCACCGTGACCCATCTCGAGGACATCGGCCTCGATTACGCCGAGACCCTGCGGCGCTGGCGGCGTCGTTTCGTCCGTAATCTCGACGCCGTGCGCCAGCTCGGCTTCTCGGAGCGCTTCCTGCGCATGTGGGAGTACTACTTCTGCTATTGCGAAGGTGCCTTCCGCGAGCGCTCGATCTCGGACGTCCAGATGCTCTTCGCCGGGCCCGGTCGTCGGCAGGCGCCACCGAGATGATCGATGCGCTGCTGGAACGTGGCCTGCTGCCGGATCGGGTCCTACGACTGGGGATCCGCCGTCTGCTGCGCCAGCGCCTGCGCGACGCCCTGGCGCCCGGCTGGCAGGCGGATCAAGAGGCGCTGATCCGCCAGCTGCGCGACAGCCCCATCGCCCTGCACACGGACACCGCCAACGAGCAGCATTACGAGCTGCCAAGCGCCTTCTTCGAGCGTGTCCTCGGACGCCACCTGAAGTACAGCGCGGGCTACTGGCCGGACGGCTGTCACGAGCTCGACGAGTCCGAGGCGGCGATGCTCGAGCTCACTGTCGAGCGCGCTGACCTGGCCGACGGCCAGCGGATCCTCGAGCTCGGTTGTGGCTGGGGATCACTCAGCTTGTTCATGGCGCAGCGATTTCCCCAGGCGAGCATCCTGGCAGTCTCGAACTCGGCGTCGCAGCGCCGGTTCATCCTCGAGCGCGCCGCCCAGCGCGGCCTCGCCAACCTCGAGGTGCGCACCGCCGACGTCAACGATCTCACCCTCGACCGTCGCTTCGACCGCGTGGTCTCGGTCGAGATGTTCGAGCACGTGCGCAACTACCCGCGGCTGATGGGGCGCATCGCCTACTGGCTCGAGCCCGCGGGCACGCTCTTCGTCCACATCTTCTGCCACCGCAGCGTCGCTTACCCGTTCGAAGACCGGGGCCCCAGCGACTGGATGGCGCGCCATTTTTTTACCGGCGGCCTCATGCCCTCGGCCGATCTGTTGATCCAGCTGCAGGAGCCCTTCGAGCTCGAGCACCGCTGGCTGGTCGACGGCCGCCACTACCAAAGAACCTGCGAAGCCTGGCTCGCCCGCATGGACGCCGGCCGCGAGGCCATCGAGCCGATCCTCGCCGGGGTCTACGGCGACGATGCCTCACGGCGTTGGTGGAGCTACTGGCGCGTCTTCTTTATGGCCTGTGCCGAGCTCTTCGGCTACCGCGGCGGCAAAGAGTGGATGGTGGCGCACTACCGGTTCCGTTCGTGAATCAGGGCCTCCCGGTAGACCCGATCGTCGCGTTATCCGGATGCGATCGAGCCCGTCGCTTCCGTGATGTCGTGATCCAAGGCGGCGCCGAGCTCAGCTCGTCGCGCAGCGCTTGCATCTCGTCCAGGGTGCGGCCTCCGAAGGCTTGCTCGAGGCGATGTTCCTTCATCAGCTCGACCGCCTCTTCCGCCTGGCTAATGGCCTCCGGGCGGCGCTCCGGCAGGTAGCCCAGGAGCGCCGCGTACATCCCGAGCACGCCGGCCAGGCCTCGGGGGTTGTCGATCTGTCGCACCTCGGCGCTGCCAAGCGTGTCTCCGAGAGACGCCCGGTACAGCAATGTGCCGTAGCCGACGAGTAGGTGGTCTTTCTCTGGCTCGCGCATGTTGACGAAGATCTTGGCCAAGCCCACCTCGGGCGCCGAGCTCTTCGCTTAAGCGCGCCGGGGAGGCGTGGCTGGCGGCCTAGCAGCCGCCGACCTGCTCCAGCACCTCGGTGATCTGGGCGTTGTGTCGCAGGTTGTGGCCAGCGATGAGTGCCATCCACTGCTGCACGTTCATCTTGCCGGGAGGTCCCGTCGCCGTGTGGCGCTTGACCGGCGCCTGGGTGCTGCGCACGAAGTCCATGGTGACAGCACGCACCGCGCCGTAGCGCTCGAGCAGCTCGGTCCGTTCCATACCGCCCTTGGGTTCGAAGGGCTCGGGCGCCTGAAACTTTTGCGAGCGGTCCTGGATACGGTTGATCATGTCCGACACTTGGGCTCCGGCCATAGTCTCCCATTCCGGATCCTCGGGTGATTCGAGAGCGCCCTGGGCTGTAGCGAAGAGGCCTTCCTCGGTTAGCACGACATGCTCCAGCACCTCGGCCACCGACCAGCGGTCTTCCGCCGGCTTCTTGGCCCAATTCTCGCAGGTGGCCCTGGCCGTCAGCTCTTCCGTCGCGCTGCGCGAGGTCTCCAGCAACTCGATCAGCTCAGCCCGCTCTGCGTCCGTCAGAGTGCCTCCCGCGTCCTCAGCGGTAGCGGGCAGGGTGATGAGCAAAGCAAGTCCTATCCAGACGAGGTAGTTCTTCATCGGATCCCCTTCAAATCATCAGTGGAATTCGAGCGCAGTATACAAGTCTCAGGTGAGTGTACCGCCCATGCCGTAGCGAGTCCGGCTCGTTAGAATCGACAAGCCACTTTGAACCAGCGAGGGCCCGTGCCTTGACACCAAAAAGCCGAAAGACACTGAGCCCGCACCCAGCCCCCGGAAACCTACGGCTGGTGCAAGCCTTCGTCAACAGTCGCGATCCGCATGCCGGAACGGACGAGCTGAGCAGCCCGGCGGGGCTGGCTGATTGGATGGCACGCCACAACATGGACCCGGCGAAGACGCCGCCGGACGAGGCCACCTGGCACGATGCGCTCGCGGTCCGCGACGGTCTGCAGGCGGTGCTGCGGGCGCACAACGGCGTGCGGCTCGACGGAGCGGTGCTCGAGCGTCTCAACCAGGCGCTCGAAGGGATGACGGCGCGAGCCCGCTTCGAGAGTGATACGTCGCTCCATCTCGAGGCACCCGCACAGGGCTGGCCAGCTGCGCTCGGTCGACTGCTGGATGCGATCGTCGAAGCGATGGCTTCCGGGCAGTGGGAGCGCTTCAAGGCCTGCCGAGACGAGTCCTGTCAGATGGCCTTCTTCGATGCCTCGAGAAACCGGATGGGCAAGTGGTGTACGGTCCGTCGCTGTGGCAACCGCACCAGCGCTCGCACCTACCGTCGCCGCGGACCCAAGTGGCAGCGCGGTGCGCGGCGTTGAGGACTTCGGCCGGTCGATAAACCCTATGGTCAGGGGTGTGGCATTTGACCTCTGATGTTTTGGTCTTTCGTCAGAGGTGTGGCGTTTGACCTCTGATGTTTCGGTCTTTCGTCAGAGGTGTGGTGTTTGACCTCTGATGTTTTGATCTTTCGTCAGAGGTGTCGCGTTTAACCTCTGACGATAAGGCTCGAGGGCAGGATTCGAAACGTTCTCTCAGCTTCGCGCCCGCTGCTTACTCCGGGTGCTCTCCGACATATCGTGCCCGGGGCCGGATCAGGCGGTCTTCGCCGTACTGCTCGATCGCGTGGCCGATCCAGCCGAGGGTCCGGCCGAGGGCGAAGAGCATGATCGGGCTGCCCTCGGGCAGATCGAGGGCCTGGGCGAGGGTGACGAGGCCGACGTCGAGGGTCGGGTATTCGCCCAGCAGCTCGTGTACCGCTTCGACGACGGCGGAGGCCAGCTCGAGAGCCGCTGAGCCGGGGGCTATCTCGGCGATCAGCTCGAGCAGCATTCGGGCGCGCGGATCGCCGCTGGGGTACAGCGGATGCGGGCCAAAGCCGGGGATCGGCTCCCCGCGGCGCAGGCGGTCGGCCAGGGCGTGGCGGGCGCCACCCGGTGTGCCGACTTCTCGCAGGAGCGCCGCCACCCGGCGCGTGTGCCCACCGTGGTGGCCGCCCTTGAGCGCTGCCAAACCAGCGCCGACGACGTCGTAGGGCGTCGCACCGGCGGAGGCGGTGGTGCGAGCGGTGAAGGCCGAGACGTTGAGCTCGTGGTCGGCAGAGAGGATGAGGGCGCAGCGCAGCGGCTCGGCGACGCTGGGGTCGTCCGGTGCCCAGCCACTCTGGAGGATCTGAGGGAGGTCGCCCCCCCGCTTCGTCCGGCCGCTGGCGACACTTGCCAGGAGACGCAGGATCCGTGCTCCAGTGGCGGCGACGGCCGCCGGTTTCAGGTCATAGGCCGCAAGATCCGTCGCGCCGACCAGCGGTAAGGCGACCTGGCAGCGCTCGATCGGCTCGAGTCCCGAGACCTGGCGCGGCAGGGTTGGCCGGCGAGGCGAAGGGGCGGAGAAGAGCTCAACTGCCCGTGCAGCGTCGCCAGTCCAGATCAGAGCCGCCACCTCTTCCACCCGGGCACTTCGCGCCAGGTCGATGGCGTCGCGTCCGCGATAGTAGAGGCGCCCTTTCTCGATCAGCGTGATTGCCGAATCGAGCACCGGGACGCCCCAGTCGAGGGTGCGCGGCGCGGCCACATCGGGGTCGCTGCGCATCTCTTTGCGCTGCTTGAGCCGCAGAATGTCTTCCCGCGGGTAGCGCTTGGCTCGCGGGTTTCCCGGCACCGCCTCGGAGCGCAGCCGGCCGCGGCTGGCGTAGGCGTAGAGGGTCGGCAGGGTGACGCCTAGCTCATCGGCTGCCTCTCGAGCGGAGAGGTAGCGTTCATCGTTGCCGCTTGGGTTCATGATTTAGATTGATTGAGAAATCAAGATTGACTTGGGCGATCAATGCTTCCATATTGATGGGGTCGGTGCAAGTAGGGCCACACGATCGGAATGAGTCCGACATCGAAAGGAGACCGAAAATGCAAGCAGCCTTGACCGATAAACCATCCACCGATAGGCCAGCGAGGAATATCCCACCCACGGTGCAGGGCCTCGAAGGGGTCGTGGCCTCGGCGACACGCCTGAGCCAGGTCGACGGCGAGGCCGGCGAGCTGACCCTCGCCGGATTTCCCCTGGCAGAGCTAGCGGGGCGAGCGAGCTTCGAGGAGGTCGTCCATCTCCTGTGGCACGATCGTCTGCCGAGAACCGCCGAGCTCACCGACCTGCGCCGGCAGCTCGTGTCGCGTCGCGAGCTGCCGGAACCGACGTTGGAGCTGCTGCGACACGCGGCGCGTGTCGGCGCTTCGGCGATGGATGCTCTGCGCATGGCGGCCGGGACTCTGAGTCTCGGGCGTGCGACCGAGGATCCGCAGGAAGCCGCTCTCACCCTGGTGGCATCCTTTCCGACGATCGTTGGCTCCTATTGGCGGCTTTTACAGGGTCAGGAGCCCCTGCCACCGCGCGACGATCTCGGCCATGCCGCAAGCTACCTCTATCAGCTGACGGGCGAAGCGCCGTCCGAGGAACGCATCCGCGGGCTCGAGATCTACCTGCTGACCGTCGCCGATCACGGCTTCAATGCCTCGACGTTCACCGCCCGGGTGGTCGTCTCCACGGATTCCGATCTGGTGTCGGCCATCGCCGGTGCCGTCGGTACCTTGAAAGGTCCGCTGCACGGCGGTGCGCCCGGTCCGGCGCTCGACATGGTGCTCGAGATCGGTGAGGCCGAACGCGCGGAGGAATACCTGCGTGCCAAGCTCGCCCGCGGCGAGCGGCTCATGGGCTTCGGGCACCGGGTCTATCGGGTGCGCGACCCACGCGCCGACGTTCTGGCAGTAGCCGCCGAGCGTTTCTACGCCAAAGAGGGTGACGGCGATCTCTACCAGCTGGCCATGGCAGTGGAGAAAGTCGCCTTGGGTCTCCTGCGCGAGCACAAGCCGGGCCGCCGCCTCGATACCAACGTCGAGTACTACACCGCTCTTTTGCTGCTCGGCCTGGGCTTGCCCAACGCGCTCTTCACCCCGACCTTCGCCGTCAGCCGTGTCGCCGGCTGGACCGCCCACGCCCTGGAGCAGCTCGGCGAAGGGCGATTGATCCGTCCGCGGTCGGCCTACGTCGGCGATACCGATCGCCGCTGGGTGCCGATCGAGGAGCGCTGAGGTGCTGGGCTTGGTCGAGTGGTCTCACTGGATCGAGCCACCATAAAAGTACCAGCCGATCCCGAGGGTGAAGAGAAAGTCGCCCCACAGCCCGTGCTCCAGGCTCGCCTGTAGGGTGGAGCCGGTGCGGGCGTAGGTGCGGGCGAAGAGGATGCCGCCCGCGGTGCTCAGAACGGGTGCGATCCAATTGTCGAAGAAGAGGTGGGCAAGGCCGAAGAGCACGCCGCTCAAGAGGATCATTGCGTTTGTCGAGGGGACGAGAGCGCGATAGCGATGGAACAGAAAGGTGCGGAAGATCAATTCCTGGGGATAGACCGAGACCAACGGGTAGAGTGCCATCACCACGAGCCAGAAACCAGGATTGCGCCGTGGGAAGGCGAATAGGCGCTCGGGCTCGAACAAGGCGTAAACCAACGCCAGGGCCAGCGCCGCAGGTAGGAAGAAGACCAGCGTGCGGCGTAGACGCGGCCACAGTTCTTCGGTGTTCCACAGTCGGCGCCGGTCGAAGGTGGGGTCGGTCAGCAGGAGGGCCAGGCATGGCACCACCACCAAGAGGATCGTCGGGACGACCATGCGGCCGACATGGTGGCGATAGACGTAGAGCAGCAGGGGCACGGCGACGAAGAGCGTGCAGAGCTCGCCGGCGAGATACGCCCGGCGGCAGCGGCTGCCGCGTTCCTCTGGTTGCTTGGTTTGCGATTCCATGACCGGATTCCACACTTGTCTTCAAGCCGACCGCGACTCGGCGAGGGCCTGCACCGTCATAGAATAGCCGGACGGATCGACGGCACACCTCGTCGCTCGTCGAATTGGGTAAGACTCTACGATGCCTTTCATCCTGTTGATCCTCGTCGTCCTCGCAATCTTCGGCCCGCAGCTTTGGGCCAAGAGGGTGTTGGCCAAGCACAGTGGACCGCGGGACGATCTGTCGGGTACCGGTGGGGAGCTGGCCAGCCACTTGGTGAAGGGACTGGATCTATCCGGCGTCAAGGTGGAGTCGACCAAGATCGGCGATCACTACGATCCGCAAGCCAAAGTCGTGCGGCTGAGCGAGAAGAACTGGAGCCAAAAGTCGCTCACCGCTCTGGTGGTCGCCAGTCACGAGGTGGGCCACGCGATCCAGGATGCCGACGATTACCCGCCTTTCCGTCAGCGGACCCGGCTCGTCCGCGGTGCTCAGCTGGTGCAGAAAATCGGTGGTGCACTGATGCTGGTGATCCCGTTGGTCGCCCTCTTGGCACGCTCCCCGCAGCTCGGCCTGTTGGTTTTTCTGGTCGGCCTGGCGACCCTCGCCACCTCAGTGGTCGTGCACCTGGTGACCTTACCGGTGGAGTGGGATGCCAGCTTCCATCGCGCCCTGCCGCTGCTCGCCGCCAACGACTACATCGCCGCCGAAGACCATCCCGCGGCGCGCCAGATCCTGACCGCTTGTGCTCTTACCTACGTCGCCAGCTCCCTGGCCAGCGTTCTGCAGCTTTGGCGCTGGGTCGTGCTGCGGCGCTGAGCAGTCTACGGCGTTCGGGCGGTCAAGCGCTCAGCGCACCACATGCCAGTGGGTCTGGCGACCGGCGAGGTAGATCACACGCTCGCCGTCGTACACTGCGCTCTGCTCGAGCTTGATCTGCACGTACTGGCCATCCCAGGCCTCGAGCGGTACTTTGACATTGCCCTCGATGGCGTAGCCGGTGTCCGGATGGAGCAGCCAGTCGCCGCGGTGGGGTGTGGGGCCCTGGTTGTCCCACATGCCGATAGTCGGGCCGGGGGCGTGGCCGAAGAAGCCGAGGGGATGGGTGTAGACGCTGGAGACGATGTCTTCGGCCTCGGCCGCCTGGCGTGCGGCGGCGAGGATCTGGTTGCCGGTGCGGCCGGTCTCGAACGCATCGGTGAGCAGATCTTGCCAGCGGTTACCGGTGGCGAGAGCATGCTGCAGACTCTCGGGCACGGCGCTTTCGCCGAGGCGCAGGACGTAGCCCATCTCTTGGGTATCAGTACACAACCTGAGGTAGCAGATACCGACGTCGGTGTGGAGCACGTCACCGCGGCGGATGATCCCGCTGTCGCCGCAGAAGGCAGTGTCGAGCTCACACGGCCTGCCGGGCCGCTGGGCGTTGACATAGGGCATGAACCAGATCGGCAAGCCGAGCTCGGTGAAACGCTCGCGGAGGAACCAAGCGACGTCATCCGTGGTGGTGACGCCGGGGGTGATGACGCGTTCGGAAAAGGCCTCTGCAATGACTCCACGGGCCAGGGAGACGACATGCGGGTAGGCTTCGAGCTCCTCGTCGGTGCGGGTCTCGATCCAGCGGACGACCAGCTCTTCGGCGCTGACGACTCGGTCGGCAACCTTCGGCCCGAGGGCCTCGAGCAGACGGTCACGCAGGCTGGCGGTGAGGCCGTCGGCAACCGGCCAATGGCGACTGACGTTGACGCCGATTCGCTTCGGATCACGCTCGCGGACCACCTCTGCCAGCCGCTGCCACTGCTCGTCCAGGTCGCCACCTTGCCAGACGGACTCGTAGAGGTCACCGACGCGGTAGCGGCTGACCGTGAAGCGTTCGAAGTCTTTCTCACCCCCCGGGTCGAAAAAGACCAGCATCGTAGTCCGCCGAGCAGCGAACACCGGCTCGGGCACCAGGGTCAGATAGACCGGGTCCTCGGCGTACTCGCGGTTGATGATCAACCACATGTCGATCCCGGTCTCGCGCATCAAACGCGGCAAGAGGTGATCGAGCCGATCGCGCAACATGCGGTTGACTGGCTCCACCCGGCCGCGCTCGGAGACCACGGCGCCGGGACCGTTGATCTCTCGTCCCTGGTCGGCGGGTGTGGCCTGCGCCGGGCCTGGCAGCAGCAAACCAGGTAGCAGCGCGGCGATCCATCCGAGGATCTTGGACGAGCTGCGATTCGGCGAATGTTCTCTGGCTGTCATTCTTGCACCTCCTACGAAGACTGCGGCAACCCGGTCGATGGGATCGGAGTATAAAAGGAGATCGTTGACGTTTCGGTTTATACTCGCTCCAGTGTTCGCTCGTTAGGGGTGGATCCGGTCACTCGAAGGCTCGTGCTCTGGGAGGAACGGCTTCGATCAGCGCCGGCCATCGCTTCTTCGCAGCTCATCGATTTACAAGGAGACCAAGCCATTTCAGCCAAGGTATTTGTCGGGAATCTCAGCTACACCACCTCCGAAGGCAAGCTGGCCGATCTGCTGTCCGAAGCCGGGCAGGTCGTCGATGTCTATCTTCCGGCCGACCGCAACACGGGGCGTCCGAGAGGCTTCGCGTTCGTCGAGTTCTCGAACCAGAGCGAGGCCGAGCAGTGCATCGAGACGTTCAACGAGTATGAGTTGGACGGCCGCAAGCTCAATATCAATATCGCCGAAGACCGGCCGCGACGTCCCGCCCCGCGCTCGTTTGGGCCCGGACCGGGTGGCGGCGGTGGTGGCGGTAATCGCTTCGGCGGTCGAGGCGGTGGCGGGAAGCCTTCGAGGCCGAAAGGCAGCCGTCGCGGCAAGCGAGGCAAGAAGCGTAGTCTGTAGCGCCAACATCCAGGCGTGAGACCGCCTCTTGGTCGTACCGCGTCATCGTTCGCGCTGAACCCGTAGCCCGACTGTGCGTATGGCATGGAGCGTGTCGATTCGAGCCTCGTGACCAGAGGAGACCGTGGCGGTAGCGAGATGAGTCGAGCCGAGTCAGCCTTTCCCACCCGCATAGCTGCCGGCTTGCTACTGCTCGGCACGGTGGGTGTCCTTGCTCAGTCGTCACCGCCGTCGGACGACGTCGTCTCGCAGGAGATCGAAGTCCATCTGGCCGAAATCGAGGTCATGGTGACCGATCGGCAAGGTGATTCGGTGACCGGTCTGGAGCGGCAGGACTTCGAGGTCTTGCAAGATGGTGAGCCGGTCGAGCTGACCCACTTTCGAGCCATCGCCGGGGGGCTGCCCGTGGCTTCGGCCGACGCCTTGGGGCTGGATTCTGGCGCCCAGGCGGCCAGCCTGGAAGCCGACCGCCTCAATCTGGTCGTCTACATCGATCGCAGCTACCTGGAGCTCGGCGACCTCAGCGGCGTGCGTGAGGCGCTCAAGAGCTTCCTGCGCGAGTCGCTGCGCCCCGGTGACCGCACGATGTTGGTTTCGGCGGCGGATGCGTTGGAGCTCACTCAATCCTTCACTTCAGTGCCGGAGCTGGTGGTCACCAAGCTCGAGAGCATTCGCGAGAGACCCGGCGGTGGCCGCTTCGCCAAGGAATATCAGAGCATCCTGGTCGACATGCGGCGAACGAAGAGCGAGGGGATCGATCTCGATGCGCGCGATCCCCGGCTTCTGGCTGATGCCTACTTCTCCCAGGTGCAGGCCTTCGCGGCGGAAGTCGAAGGGGAGATCGAGCGCTCCACGGCGCATCTGCAGCAGTTGATCCGCAGCATCGCCGGTCTCGAGGGGCGCCGTGCGGTCCTGTATGTCGGGGGGCGTGTCCCGGCGGCCTACAGCCGCAACCTTTTCGAAGTCTGGGACGAGACTTTCGGCCGCAACTCCAATCTTTCGATCCCCAATCAGCCGAGCGCGGTGGTCGGTGGCATCGACTCGACGGACACCGCCGACCAGCTGGCGCAAGACAGCCTGACCTTCAACTCGTTGGCCGCGGCCAGTGCCGGAGCCGACGTCGACAGCGCGCGTCTGGTCGAAGACGTCGCACGGATCGCCAGCGCACACGAGGTGGTCTTCCACACCCTCGATGCGAGTAGCCTGCGGGGCTCGGCGAGCACGTTTTCTGCCCCGGGTGACGCCGCCTTGGCGAGCCGCGGTGGCACCGGCAGCCGACCAGGACCCGCGCTGCTTCCCGGCTCTCTGGCCGACAACCTGTCGTCGTTGCGCGCCCTGGCGACGGGGACCGGCGGCCGTTCGCACGCCGGTCACCGCGATTTCAGCAGCGTTCTGGCGCGGATCGGCGAGGATCTGGAGACCTTCTATTCCCTCGGCTTTACACCCTTGGCGACACGCAAGAATAAGGATAACGCCAAGATCGAGGTGCGCTTGCGCGGTGAGCGTCGACGGGGCCGGGACAAGCTCACGGTGCGGCATCGCTCCCACCTGCGAGTCAAGGACCGCGACACCCTGGCGGCGGAGCGTACGGTTTCGGCCCTGCTGCTCGAAGAGATGGAGAATCCGCTGCGGGTCGAGCTCGCCCCTGGCGAGGCGACCCCGGCCGGCAAGGACGGCCTGCGGGTGCCGGTGGTGGTCACTCTACCGCTGGCGCGTCTCGCCCTGGTGGCCGACGGCCGAGTGCATACGGGGCGCTTGTCGATCTTCGCTGCTTCGGGCGGCCTCGATCGCGTCGGCTCGGTGGTCAAGGCGGTGGTGCCGGTACGGATCCCCAACCAGGATTTGTTGACGTCCCTGGGCCGCCGGGTGTCTTACCAACTGGAGCTCACTCTGCCACCGGGGCAGAGCCGCATCGCGGTCACGGTGCGCGATGATTTCCGGCCCGAATCGTCGACGGCGATGACGTCGCTGCTGACCGGCGGCGGATCCGCCGGAGCGTTACCGAATCCCGTCAGCGGCTCGCGATGAGCCGCGGGAGTGCGCTGGTGGCGGGCCTCTCTTGGTGGATGCTGCTCGTCGCCGCGGTGTCGACAGGGGGCTCGTCAGCTGCAGGAGCACAGTCTGCAGCGGAAGAACAGTCGGCGACCGTGCCGGTTGCCACTTCGCCGACGTTGGATTCGTCGTTGATTGGCGGGACGGCTGCCGCCGAGCATGGACTCCTCGAGTCCGATCGGGCGGCGATCGTCGACATGCGCACAGCAGCGTTGATCATGAGCGGCCAGCAGGGCGGCGCGCTACCCGTTGCGCTGGCTGTGTTGCCCCAGGTCGAGTCGCCGGATCAGTTGACAGTGTTGGTCGAGGTCGATGGTGCGGCGCTCGTTGCACAAGAAGCCGGGGCCGAGCCTTGGCGCGTCGACGTCCATGCCTATGTCCTGGAGGGTGGCTTCGATGTCGTCGAGCAACAGAGCCTTGCGTTCGATCTCGACCCACAGCGCCATGGGCTGCTCTTGGCCGGTACCGGTCTGAAAATCTTCCTGCCCCTCGAGATTCCGACCGACGACTCTCTGCTGCGGGTTCTGGTGCGGTCCGGCGACGACTTCGGGCTGCGCGGCCTGGAGCTCGCTGGGGAGGAGGGCGGAGCCTCTCGGATCCTGCAGCCGATCTTCAGCGAGCGCGACGAGCCCTGGCTGCTGGCGAAGCCAGCTGGGCGTGTGGTGACCTTGCCACCGCCGTTCGCCGTGGCGGCCCGGGCAGCGGTGCCAACGGTTCGGCCTGTGGCCCCGGTCGACGCAGCGGTCTCGGGGCTGGTCTTCGTTCGCGGCGAACCCCAGGCCGGCGCCGAGCTAACAGCCCTCCATCGACGGCCGGGCGAGGAGGCGATCCGTACTCCGATCAAGCTTGGTGAGCGAACCGAGACGCCCGGTCTGCAGACCATCGCCGTGGTGTTGCCAACGGAGAAGCTGGAGCCGGGCGTGCACGAGATCGTCGTCGGTCTTGCCGGTGCAGAGTCGGCCGGTGTGCCCGCGCCGTCGGTCCTTTCGCCTCCTGTGACCCTCTTCATCGAGGCTCCGAAGCGCCCGATCCTCGGTGCCGTCGACGAAGGCGACCGCGTTCGATCCGCAGGAGCGCCGGACAGCGAGCTTCCCAAGGCGCAGAAAAAGCTGCTTCGCGAGGCGCGACGCGCTTATCGCCAAGCCCTGCAATACCTGGTCGAAGACCAGCGTCAGATTGCCCTGGCAACGCTTCAGACCGCTCAGACGCGAGTCTGGAAGAGTCTCGACGCAGATGCGATCGCCGTCCTCGATCGGGCCGAATCGGGTGTTCTGGCACGTCTCGACCCAGAGGATTGGTCGGGTGCTCTGCCGGTTGCGCTGCTGTACCTCGAGCTCGGACAGACGTACCGCCAAGAACATCGCTTCATTCTGGCGAGCTACTCCGCCCAGAAAGTGGTGCAGATCGCCGAAGCCCACGCCCGCCTGGCGGCCTCACAGGACGCGGTGGGCGAGGCGGCGCAGCTCATCGCGAGTTTGGGCAGCTACTCGCAGCTCGATGGCGCACGAAGCCAGGCCAAGCGATACTATGCGGCTGCCCTCGAGGTCTCCGGCGAAGACCCGGCGGCGCTTTTCGGCTTGGCGACGATCTACGAGAAAGAAGGACGGTTCAACGAAGCTTTGCCGTTCTTCAAGAGATTCGTCGAGGCCCACCCCGAGCATCTCGAGGGCCGGCTGCGCTTGGCGATCAACCAGGCCCGTGGCGCCAAGCCGGCGTCGGCTCGGCGAAGTCTCGAGAAGCTTGGTGCTCAGCGTGAGGCCGAGTGGATCGCCTTGCTGGCCCACCAGGAGCTGGCCCGGCTCGAGATCAGCCAGGATCGGTCGAGGCAAGCGGCTGGAGTGCTGCGTCGCGCCTTGGAGCGCTGGCCGGCCCATCCGACGCTGACCATCCAGCAGGCCTATGTTCTGGACGCCCAGGGCTCCTTGAGCGCTTCGCGCACTCTGTTGGAAAGCCTCCAGTCGAGTACGGCGGCCTACGCGGCCAATGAGCGCTTTCGCTACAACACCTGGCCGGCAGACTATCTGCGGGCACTGCGTAGGGATCTGTTCGAGCTGGCCGATGCGCGGCTCGCTGATCTGAGGCGTTGGCTGGCCGACCTCCCTGCGGTGGGCGAAGGCTGATGCGGCACGCCCTATTTCTCGGTCTCATGCTGGCCTTGACGACCGCTGCGGCCTCCGCGCAACCGAGTGTCATCTTGCTGCAGCCGGAGCCCGGCCAGCCGGTGTTCGGCGAGATCGAGGTGGTGGCGGACGTCGTGTCTGAGCACGAGGTCGAGCGGGTGACCTTCTGGCTCGACGATGTGATGGTGGAGGAGCTTCGCCGACCGCCTTACCGCGTGCAGGTCGAGATCACCGATAACAGCCGCGAGCATCGCTTCGAGGTGGTGGTCGAGGACGTCCGGGGCGGCCAGGGCAAAGCCTTGTTGGTGTCCCCGAAGCTCGATATCGACTTCGAGCTCGAGCTCGAGCTGCAGCAGCTCTATGTCACCGTCAGTCGACGCGACGAGCGCGTCTTGGGTCTCTCGGCCGATCAATTCGTGGTCATCGACAACGGCGAGGTACAGGATCTCGTCACCTTCGAGCGCGGCGACGTGCCGTTGACGGCCCTCTTGCTGCTCGATGCCAGTGAGAGCATGCTCGGCGATCGTTTGGCGGCCGCGGTGGCTGGCGCGAAGTCGTTCATCGACGGCATGCAAGAGCTCGATCAGGCCAAGCTCCTGCTGTTTGCCGACCGGATCTTGCACGACTCGCCGTTCACTAACTTTGCCGAGGTTCTGGCGACCGGGCTGGAAGGGATCGAAGCGCGGGGATCCACGGCTCTCAACGACCACCTCTACCTGGCGCTCAGGCTGCTCGAGCCGCGCCAAGGCCGTCGCGTCATCATCTTGCTGTCCGACGGCATCGACGTGTCCAGCGTGCTGCGGATGAACGAGGTGATGCGCAGTGTGCGTCGTTCCCAGGCGTTGATCTACTGGCTGCGTCTCGGGGCCGGCCGTTCCACCGGTGGCCAGAGCTCGGCTTGGCGCAGTGCCGAGGAGCACGCGCGCGAGTTCGAGCTTCTCGAGCGTAGTGTCGAAGAGAGCGGAGGCCGCATCCTGGCCCTGGCCGATATCTCGGAAACAGCCGCCGCTTTCGACGACATTCTCAGCGAGCTGCGCGATCAATATGTTCTGGGCTACTACCCCAGTCAGAGCTCGGGCGACGGCAGCTGGCATCAAGTGCGGGTGCGTGTGGGAGAACGCAGCCTGAAGGTTCGGACGCGGCAAGGCTATGTCGATTTCTGAGGCCGGTTGGCTGGTCCGCTGGCTGCCGCATCGTTGCGTGCGTTCACTCAGCGGCGTCTCGGGCCGTTCCACTGCGCTGTTCCAGCCAGCTCGCAAGCGTCGCGCGCTGCACAACCTCGAATGCGCCTTCCCCGAGCTCGATGCGTCGGCCCGTGCCGAGCTCGCCCAGCGGGCGGCGATAGAGGCTGCGGCATGTGCCGCAGAGGGAGCCTCTCTGCGGCGTTTCGATGGCGTCGGTCTTTGTCGCCGCCTGGCCCTGGACGGCTGGCGCAACCTCGATGCGGCGCAGGACGCAACACAAGGTACCTTGATCCTGGTCGCCCGCTGCGGTCTTTGGCAGCTCGCTGCGCTCACTGTCGGCCTCTATCGTGGGCCGTTGACGGTCGTTGGCCGAGCCTCCGAGGATTCCCTGCTGCGCGGCTGGAGTGCTGATCTTGCTGGCCATCATGGTCAACCGGTGATCCGATTTGAGCCGTCCATGACGGCGGAGGCCGCCGGGCGCGAGCTCGGCCAAGGTGGACTGGTCGCTGGCACCCTCGATCCAGGCGCCGGAGGGGATCTCGACCTGTCGTTTCTCGGTCGCGACGTGCGCTTCGACCCCTTCCCAGTCCGCGCAGCCCTGGCCGGTGGCGCCGCGATCCTGCCGGTCTTCGCCAGGCCGGCGGACCGTGGCGCCTACCGAGTGGAGATCGGCGAGTCGATTCGGCCGCTAGAAGCTGCTCAGGAGGACATCGAAAGCCTACTGCGGCGTTGTCTGGAGCCGATCGAACAGGCAGTCCTCGTGCAACCTGAGCTGTGGCCCTGGCACTGTGGGCATGGCGCTGTGGGCCTCAGAAGCGAGTCTGAGAAGTCGGGTTGAGAATTCTCCCTGGGCCTGATCTGAATCTCTGGCCGGGTCGTAAGCTGGAACGTAAGCTCCTTCCGGCAGACTCGATTGCAAGACGGAAGCCCTCAATCGCCAAGGGAGTTCTAGCTTTCAAGTCCGGAGTGCCATCGTGTCGTCCAACGCTCAGTCTCAACAGTCCATTCGAGGTATCTCGCCCGTCGGCTCCAATCTGGGCTCTTACAGCGCTGGTGCCAGCCTGGCGGCCGACCTCGAGCAAGTCATCCTGGTCGGTCTTGCACCCTCGATTGCATCCCACCTCATGGAGCCCATTCGAGCGGTCGTGCAGAACGCTGCCATCCTGATGATGCGGCGTGCCGACCTGGGCATGCCACGTTCGTTTCCGGCGGGAACGCTGCTGGTGCTGCAAGATCAACAAGCGGACGAGAACGGGCTGGAGACCCTGCGCTTGCTGCGCGCCGAGGGAGTCTCCACCCCGGCGATCCTGATCATCACCGGCAATGACTTTATCTGCCCGCGCGACGTCGAGCAGCTGGGCGACTTGGATGTGCTGCCTTTGGCCGAGTTCTCGCGCTTCGCCTTCCGTCGGAGCTTGATTCTCCTCGGTGCACGGGCCGCGCGCGACCAGCTGATGGACGAGGTCGCCAGCCGTGTCCGCGCCTATGAGCGTGTTCTGGCGGCGAAAGACGAAGAACGTCAGCGCGTGTTGAACGTCGCCCAGTCGCTCGAGCATCGCTTGAGCTCGGTGGAGGAACACTCACAGCGGAGCGAGGCGACCTGGGCCGGTCGTCTGGCGCGTGCCGAGGCGCGCGTTCGAGAGCTCGAAGGCCAGCTCGCTGGTGAGGTGTCCCCGCCGGTGACCTTGGCGAAGCGCGGATCCTCGACCGGGGAGTCGCGCGGTGCCCAGTCGAGCATGTTACCGGTCGCCGACGTCCGTCAGGTCCGCGTCAGCCCGGAGCAAGAGCTGAAGCGTGCGGCCAAAGTCGAGAAAATCGGTAATCTGATCGCCCGCCTCAAAGCTTCCGAGCGGGTGCGCACCGCACAGACCCAGGAGATCCTGGGCCACCAACGACGCATCGCCGAGCTCGAGCAACACCTCGAGACCATCGCCGCGTTGGTCGAATCCGAACAACAGACTGCCCGGGTGGATCCGGCCGCGCTGCTCGAGAAGCTCGGCGCACGCTTGATGCAGGTCGACCGGGTCCGCTCCGACCAGCAGGAAACCATCGATCGACTATCGCACAGCCTGGCCGTGCAGCAGGTCGACGAAGCGCTCGATCACGGCGAGGCGCGGCGTAACGTCGTGCAGCGGGTCGAAGAGGTGATCCAGCGGGCACGGCGCTTCGATCGTCAGTTGATCTGCCTGATGATCGGCCTCGATGACCCTCTCACCTTGCGCCAGACTCATGGCGCGGTGTCGTTCGATTTCATCCTGGTGCAGATTGCCCAGCGGCTGCACCTCACCCTGCGCCGCGGCGACGTAGTGATGCGTTATGGTGCTGGCGAGTTCCTGTTGATCTCAGACGCCGAGACCACCGAGCAAGCGCGGTCGCAGGCTGCCCGCCTCATTCGGACGGTCTGCGCCGAGCCGTTGGAGCTCGGCGGCAAGCAAATCAATATCAGTCTCAGCACTGGCATCCTGGCCTTCCGTCACCAGGAAGGGGGGGCGCACGAGCTTCTGCGGCGCGCCCGGGGCGGCCTGGTGGCGGCCCAGGCAAGAGGCGAGCGCCAGATCTATGTCCAGCCGGCCGAGACCCTGCCAGCAGCGTTGCCGTCAGACGAGGTCGGCTCGCAGGATCTGACGGCGTAGGCACCCGAACAGGACACCCGTTGCTCTGGCACTGTTTGGGTGCAAACCATGCGCCCAAACAAGAAGCCGCGTATTCTGGTGTCGCTGGCCGGTCGGCCGAATCGGTCTCAGGGTAGACTCTGCCCCTCGCATGGCTCGCGGGCAGCTCCGGGGAGTCGCCCGATCCATCGAATCCGAGTTCTTGCTCGAGCAGCCCATGGTTCGCCGCATCATTCCCGTCTCGTCTGGCAAGGGAGGCGTCGGTAAGACGACCTTCGCGGTCAATTTCGCCTTGGCATTGTCACGCACCGCCCCGACCCTCCTGGTGGATCTCGACACCGGTACGTCGTCGGTCCGCAGTACCCTTGCCGCGCCGGTCGGCAAGGACCTCTACCACTTCGCCCGCAAAGGCGCGTCGCTGGACGAGTGCATCACCCGGCTCGACCGGGCGCACGACCCCACAGGCCAGTTTCAACGCTTCGGTTTCATCGCCGGGCCGAAGCACTTCATTGCCGATCTGGCCAACCCGGATGCCGAGCTGCGTCGGCGGATCGCGATGGCGATCAGTCGCCTGCCGGCTGAGTACGTCATCGTCGATCTCCGGGCCGGTCTCGATGAGCAAGTGCTCGATTTCCTACCCTTCACCAACTCGGGCATCCTGGTCTTCACGCCCCACCATCCCGCAGCCACCCTGGCGGCTTCCGATATCGTCAAGGCGATCATCTTCCGTTCGCTGCGGATCCTCTTCGGGCGCGATTCCCGGTTCTTCGCCCAGCCCGGGATGTACCACTACCATGGCCTGGTCAACGAGCTGATCGATCGGGTGGAAGACGTCTACGACGATTCGCTGCCCAATCTCGACGCCTTCGTGGTGGAGTTGGAGGAGGCCTTCGGCCAGCACGCCATCCTGGGGGTCATCCGCGACACCCTGGAGGCTTTCCGGGTCCACTATGTGCTCAACATGTTCGACGGTGTCGAGGAGAGCTACGAGGGGGCGATCGCGCCCTTCGTACGCAACCTGGGCGAGAATGTCTCGGCGCGGTTGAACCTGACCCAACTCGGCTGGGTGGTGCACGATCAGCGGGTGCACGAGGCCAATTGCGCCGGCCGGCCCATCCTGTTGGCCAGTGGTGTCGAGCGTCCGGTGGCTGCGCCAGCCGACCCGGTGCTCGCCGAGTTGGAGTCGCTCGAATCGTCGCTTCTGGGCAAGCGCGCCGGGGGCCGCTCCAGGTCGCGGCGGCGTCCAGCACGCGTCGTCGGCCGGCCCTTCGACAACACTTTGGAGACCGAAGATCTCCTCGCCCGCCAGCTCAAGTCTTTGGGTGCCATGTACACTGGGCGGCCACAGAACTCCGTGCGAGACAACTTCGAGTACCTGGTTTACCGGGCGCTCAACTTGATGGCGCCGCACATGGGCTCGACCGAGCTCGGGCAGACCGCCTTGGCCGCGCCGGAACAGATGGAGCGCTGGTTCCTGCAGTGGCTGCGCGCGCGGAC
>JBCCGX010000011.1:0-28020 GCA_039029035.1 Acidobacteriota bacterium
CTTTCAAGCCCTCACCACCACCAGCGCCAATATCGAGACGTATCAAGATAACTCGGCCCAGCCGGACACCCAGTACACCTACCGCGTGCGGGCGCGCAACTCAGCCGGAACCTCGAATTACAGCAACGAGGCGTCGGCGACGACCCTATCCCTCGAGCCGTGCGAGCCCAGCGATACCGTTCTGTGCCTGAACGGAGGGCGCTTCAAGGTCGAGGTCGGCTGGCAGACGGTGGGCGGCTTGGAAGGCCCCGGAACGGATGCCGGCCTGGTGTCGGCCGACTCTGGACTGATGTGGTTCTTCGATGCCAACAATCTGGAGATGCTGATCAAGGTCCTCAACGGTTGCACGATCAACGACCATTTCTGGGTTTTCGCTGCCGCCACCACCGACGTCCAATACGATCTCGTGGTCACCGACACCTTCACCGGCCAGTCGAAGACCTACCTCAATGCACAGGGCATCGCCTCGCCCGCGGTCACCGACACCGGCGCCTTTGCCACCTGTGACGTCGTGCCGCCGACGAGTGCGCACCAACCCCCGAGTGCAGCTCGTGCGACTCCGGTCACGCCGAGTGCTCTCGCCGGCAGCTTGCCCAACAAGCAGGGGGCGTGTGTCGCTACGAGCAACCGTCTGTGCTTGAACGGCGGCCGCTTCGCGGTGGAGATCGACTGGGAAGACTTCCAGGGCATGCTCGGCTCGGGCCAGACGGATGCCTTTCAGACCAACGACTCGGGACTGATGTGGTTCTTCAGCCCCAACAACCTGGAAGTGCTGGTGAAAGTGCTCGATGGCTGCGCGATCAACAACCGTGTCTGGGTGTTCTCCGCCGCCACGACCGATGTCAAGTACACCCTGCGGGTCACCGATACGGTGACCAACGTGACGAAGACATACCAGAACCCCCTCGGTGAAGCGGCCGACGCGGTCACCGATACGGATGCCTTCGAGGCCTGCGAGTAGGCCCCTCTCTCCGTCTGCTAGCTTCGTCGTTCCCGGGAGTGGCAGCGCCACTCCCGGGACACGCTGTACCGCTTCCGAGCACCAGGCCGCCGAGCCCTGCCCGCCGGGCGCTGGTCGTGCATCGCCGCGAGTGGTAGGATCCGTCCGCACAACTGTTCGAGGTCGGGACGACGGCCCTGATGAGCCCGAGGACGTCTCCCGAGCACCGAACCAGAGACCGCTCCCGAACCTTCGGGGCGGACGGGATCTATCCACGAACGCCACTCGGGAGGGCTGGCATGCCGACGATCCTGATCGTTGACGACTCTGCGTTTCAGCGAAAATTCCTTCGCAAAACGCTGGAAGCCGCCGGCTACCGTATTGTGGAAGCCGCCAACGGTAGCGAAGCCCTCGACGTGGCGGCGGCGGAGCAACCGGACGCCATCCTGACCGACCTCATCATGCCGGACCTCCGCGGTCTGGCCCTGCTCGAGACGCTCGAGGAGCGGGGCTCGGAGATTCCGATCGTCGTCCTGACCGCCGATATCCAGGAACCTGTCGAGGCCCGATGCCTCGAGCTCGGCGCGGCCAAGGTACTGCACAAACCGGCCAAACCGGACGTCTTGGACACCACGTTCAAGGCCCTCCTGGCGGGCGGAGACGCGAGCTCTTGAAGCCCAGCGGCCGGCATCTCGATGCTATCTCCGAGCTGATGAACATCGGGGTCGGCCGGTCGGCCGGCATGCTCAACGAGATGATAGGCTCCTCGATCGAGCTGATCGTCCCTTCAGTCAAAATCCTCAAGATCTCCGAGCTCACCGTCGAGCTCGGCGGCGAGCCCGGCGGGGTCTACTCCTTTATTCGCTTGCCGTTTCAGGGACCGATCCACGGCACTGCCGCCCTGGTCTTCCCGCCCGACAGCGCCGCGCAGCTGGTCGCGGTCCTGACCGGCGAAGAGCCGGGCACCGCCGATCTCGACACTGTGCGCGCCGGCACCCTGAGTGAGGTCGGCAACATCGTGATCAACGGCGTGATGGGCTCGTTCGGCAACATTCTGCGCCTGCCCCTGACCTACGAGCTGCCGTTCTATTTCGAAGGCTTGCCGGAGCACTTGCTGCAGCACCAGTTGGCCGAAACCGACCCCGAGATGTTACTGGCACACACTCGCTTCACGGTGCGGGACCTCGAGATCCAGGGCACGATCCTGCTGGTCTTCGAGGTGCGGTCCTTCGACGCGCTCTTGACTGCGGTCGATCGATTCGAAGCCCGCGGATAGGGTGTGGCGTGGAGGTCTCCATCCAGAGCTCACGCTACACCCTCCTGGATCACGTACCGCTCGGTATCTGCGTGCTGAGCTCGGCCCTGACCGTCAGGTTCTGGAACTCCTGCCTCGAGAGCTGGACCGGCATCGCACGGCACGACATTCTGGGCACGGATCTGGCCCAACGCTTCGAACACCTGCGCAAGCCACTCTACCTGCAGCGCTTGCAGATGATCTTCGAAGGTGGGCCACCGACGATTTTCTCCTCGCAGCTGCACCGTCACCTGATTCCGGCGCCTCTGCCCAACGGTGAGCTGAGGATCCAGCATACGGTGGTGACCGCTCTCGCCGCCGAGGGCGGGCAATTCGACGCCCTGCTGTCGATCCAGGACGTGACCGACGCTACCCGGCGCCTGGAGGAGCATCGCGACCTACACCGGCAGGCCTTGCGCGACTTCCAGGAGCGCCAGAAAGCCGAAGTCGAGCGCCGGCGGCTGGAGGCGAAGATCCAACATGCCCAGAAGCTGGAGAGCCTGGGCGTCCTGGCCGGCGGCATCGCGCACGACTTCAACAACTTGCTGGTGGGTATCCTCGGCAACGCCGACCTGGCGCTGCTCAAGGAGCCCGCCGAGTCCGGCAAGCGCAGATACTTGGAGTCGATCATCACCTCGGCCGAGCGCGCCGCCGACCTCAGCAACCAGATGCTCGCCTTTTCTGGCAAGGGCAAGTTCGTCACCAAGATCCTCGACCTGGCGGATCTGGCCCGTGACGTCGTGCGCCTGCTCGAAGTCTCCTTCTCCAAGCGCGCTAGAGTCACGGTCGACCTACCGTTCTCGCCCCTCGTGGTCGAAGCGGACCCGGCCCAGATCCGCCAGCTGCTGACCAACATCCTGACCAACGCCTCCGATGCGGTCGACGCGGCAGGCGGCACCGTCACCGTGTCGGGCGGCGTCATCGAATGCGACCAGGACGACTGGAGCGAGTCCCACCTGATGACCGACCTGCCGTCCGGAACCTACGTCTATCTCGATATCGTCGACGACGGGATCGGCATGAGCCAGGAGACCCAGCAGCGCATCTTCGACCCCTTCTTCACCACCAAATTCGCCGGCCGCGGTCTCGGTCTGGCCGCTGCCTTAGGTATCGTCCAGGGACATCGAGGTACCATCCAGGCCGAGAGCCAGCCGGGCGACGGCGCCCGTTTCCGGGTGCTACTCCCGCAGACGGATAGCGTCGACGCGAGCGCAGAGGCAACGCCTGCCGAGGCCGCTCGTGACCTGCGCGCCGAGGGCACCGTGTTGGTGATCGACGACGAGGAGACGGTCCGCACGGTCGCCCGCCGCACGCTCGAAGACTGCGGCTTCACCGTCTTGACCGCCAACGAGGGCGATGAGGGCATCGAGGTGTTCCGCCAGCATCGCGAGAGCATCGTCCTGGTCCTGCTCGATATGACGATGCCCCGCCTCTCCGGCCACGAGACCCTCAAAGGTCTGCGCGCCATCAGCCCTCAGGTCGTCGTCATCCTATCGAGTGGCTACAGCGAGCGTGTCGCCCGCGACCACTTCGCCGACCAGCCCATCGCGGGCTTCCTGCACAAACCCTACAAGCCCGCCGACCTGTTGGCCAAGATGCGCGAAGTTCTGGGCTAGCTGCCGTTTGTTGCGGACCCGTAGCGGCGGCAGTGAGGAGAGCTGGATCGCATTCGAGAACGGCCGTTGCCCGGTCGTCCTTGTGGCCTGCGCCGCAGCTCCGGAAACTCGCCGGACCACCCACAGACCGCATAAATCGCTGTCTGGAAACGACTTATCCGTCTCGATTACCCTGCACGCTCAAACACGCTCGCTGCGTGTTCGCTCCACAAGGACGACCTCCCGCGCACGAAGCCGGTATTTCGGGATGAGATCCAACCAAATACCGCTCAGGGCCGGCTCGTTGAGCCGGTCCCGGAGCCGGTCTTGGCCTGCGGCCAGCTCAGGCCCAGCTGCCAGGCCATGAAGCCGAGGACGTCGGCCGCATCGCGCTCGCGCAGCGCCAGGGGCTTGCCGCCACCGTGACCGACGTCCCCTTCGACCCAGAGCAGGATGGGCTCCTTGTCGGTGTCATTGGCCGTTGCCGCTTGCAGGCGAGCCGCCATCTTGCGGGCGTGCAATGGATGGACCCGGGTATCGTTCTCCCCCGCGGTCAGCAGCACCGCCGGGTACTTGGTCCCTTGCTCGACGTTCTGGTAGGGCGAGTATCGGAGCAGGAAGGGCAGATGCTCGTCTTTCTCCGCCGTACCGTATTCGGGCACCCAATAGCGCGCCATCAGAAAGTGCTGGTAGCGCAGCATGTCGAGGAGCGGCACGCCGGAGAACACAGCCGAGAAGAGATCTGGCCGCTGCACCAGGGCGGCACCGGTCAAGAGCCCGCCGTTCGATCCGCCGAGGATCCCGAGTTGCTCGGAGTTGGTAAAACCCTGGGCGATCAACCACTCGGCGGCAGCGATGAAATCGTCGAAGACGTTCTGCTTGTTCTCCAGCATCCCGGCACGATGCCATGCCTTGCCGTACTCACCGCCGCCCCGTAGGTTGGCCAGAGCATAGACCCCACCCGCCTCCATCCACGAGATGTTGCGCGCCGAGAACTGCGGTGTCGGCGAAACACTGAATCCGCCGTAGCCGGAAAGCATCGTCGGGTTCTTGCCATTGCGCTGCAAGCCCTTGCGGTGGGCGATGAACATCGGCACCTCGGTGCCGTCTTTAGAGGGGTAGAAAACCTGCTCGACGACGATCTCGTCAGGATCGACCGGCACATCGGGACGCGCCCACAGCGAGCGGTCGCCGGTCGCCAGATCGACCCGGTAGATCGAGCGCGGCTCGTTGAAGCTCTCGAACCTCAGGAATGCCTCGCTGCGCCCGGGCTCGGTGCGCAGGCTGGCGCTCCCGATCCCGGGCAGCTCGAGGTCACCGCGTGAGGCGCCGGTGAAGTCGAACAGCTCGATGCGCGTCGCCGCCTTCTCCAAGTAACTCACCGCCAGACGCTCGGCCGCCACCGACACGTCACGAATCACCGCCGCCTCGTGCTCGGGCACGAGCTCCCGCCAGTGGTCGGGCCCGGGACGGTCGAGATCGACCGCGACGATTCGCCCGTTGGGCGCCTCCAGGGTGGTGAGCAGCAAGAGCTCGTCGCCGGCGAAGATCGGCATGGTGGTGGCGATCTCGCCGAGCACGATATCGGTCCGCCTGAGCTTGCCAGTCTCGCGCCAATGGGCCAGGTCGTAGAGCCACAGATCGTTCGACTCCGTGCCGGTGAAGTAGTTGATGACCAACCAGCGCCCCGCCGGATCGACCCCTGGAAAAGGCCCCCAGGTGGTCGCCAACGGCCCTTCCTTGTACTGCTCGAAGAGCACCGGATCGTGGCGATGGTGGCGCCCGACGCGGTGGAACTTGATCTGCGCCGAGTAAGGGTTCTCCGCATCGGCGAGACAACGGTAGATGAAGCTCGAGCCATCCGGCATCCAGAACACGCCCCCCACTCGGCTGGGGATCTCGTCAGCCAGCCACTCGCCGTCATCGACCCGCATCAGGTGAAGAGTGGCGTTCTCGTCACCCCCGCGGTAGAGGCCAAAGGCCAGCAGCTCGCCGTCGTGGCTCGCCTCGCTCCAAGCCAGCGCGGTGAGTCCATCATCGGCCAGGCGGTTGGGATCGATCAGCCGCCGTGGAGTCCCGTCGAGCCCCTCACGCACGAACAGAGACGTCTGCGATTCGTCGCCGCGACGCTCGCGATTGAAATAGCGCTGCCCTCGCACCGCGGGCGACGACACGCTGCCGACCGACAGCAGCTCGTGCAAGCGCGAGCGCAGCCGATCGCGCCCGGCCAGGTTGTCGAGCACACTGCGTGTGTAGGCGTTCTGGGTCTCGGTCCACTTCGCCACCCGGGCATCGAGCTCCGGCTGCGGCTCCTCGATCTCCGGTGCATCGCTGCCCTCGAGCCAGCGGTAGGGGTCGACCAGCTCGATGCCATGCAGAGTTTCTTTCACCGGCTCGATGGGAGTCGGCGGCGCATCCGCCTGAACGATGAGCGCGATCTGGAAGAACGCGACGAAAAAAGCGAGTCGGCGCATGGGAGCTCTCCTATCGTGGGATCGGGCGGGAAGGCGCGGCTGCAGCATCTTACCAAGTCGATCCCGAACCCGACGGGGCGAACCCCGACAGGACGAACCACGTACAATGAGGTAAGGCGAGACGTCGCCAGATTGCTATACGGTTGACGAGCGACATCGGGATCCTTCGGTGCGATATGGATTTTGGCAACGATCTGCAAGTCGCTGATTGGCTGGTTCAGCCGGAGCTGAACCGCATCGCCGGTCATAACGGCGAGCATCAGGTCGAGCCCAAGGTCATGCAGGTCTTGCTACTCCTCGCCCGGCGTCCCGGAGCGGTGAGCAGCCGCGACGAGATCCTGGCTGAAGTCTGGCCCGACACGGTGGTCGTCGAATCGACGGTCTTCCGAGCCATCTCCGAGCTGCGCCGCATCTTTGATGACGACGCCAAACACCCACAGGTGATCGCCACGGTGCGCAAACGTGGCTATCGACTCATCGCACCGGTCCAAACCGTCGTCGCCAAGCCCCAGCCCGACGAGACGGCGAAGAGCTCGCAGCCCACCCCGTTCCTTCGCCAGCCCATCGCTGCCGGCGCTCCGACGAGACGCGGTCGATTCGCTCGCGCCACCCTCTGGTCGGCCCTGGTTCTGGCCCTCGCCGGCACGGCAGCGGTCAGGTTCCGCGCCACCGACAACCCCCCGCCGAGCCGGACACCGAGCTGGCCCGAGCCGCCGACCGTCGTTGCCAGCTCGCCGGACCTCGAGTTCTCGCCGGCTCTGTCCCCCGATGGTCGCGGGGTGGCCTACGTCCTCAGCCGATCCGAATCGAGGCGCGACGAGGTGTGGAAGATCCACCTCAAGCTACCCGGCGATACAGCCGCTCGCGTGCTCAATCCGGATCCCTTCTCCGAATGCTCGCCGGCCTGGTCGCCCGATGGTCAATCGATCGCTTTCTGGCGTTTCACCCAGCAGCACACCGAGCTCGTCACCACACCGGTGCTCGGCGGCCCGATGCGGCGCCTGGCACGAGCCCAGCCGGGGACAGGGCGCGACACCAGCTGGTCACCCGACGGCCGCTGGCTGGCGGGCTCCGGCCGCGCCGAGCCCAACGGCCCGCGCGTCATCCTGCTGGCCGCCGCCGTGGGCACCCCCGAAGTGCGCCAGCTCACCCAGCCCCCCTCCGACTGGTACGGCGATATCTCCCCAGCCATCGCACCCGACGGCAAGTCCATCGCCTTCGTACGCTCCAGCGTTTCGGGCCGCGAGCAAGATATCTACCTCATTCCCACCGCTGGTGGCCCCGTACGCCGCCTGACTTTCGATCGCAAGCCGATTCGCGGCATCACCTGGCGCAACGATGGCGAGCACTTGATCTTCTCGTCCAAGCGCAGTCATCGATACGCCCTCTGGCAGCTGTCGATCCACACCGGCGACCTGACTTGGACCGGTATCTACGACGCGCGGTCCCCTGCCGCCTCGCGGGCCGAAGATCAGCTCGCTTACCAGCACACCGAAGGTGAGATCAATATCTGGCAGGCCGACTTGAGTCTCGAGCCACAGACCACAGACGACCCAGCACCCGAAAGGCGCCGGGAGCTCATCCGATCGACCCGCACCGATCGTGCTCCCCACCATCGGCCCGATGGCGGAGCGATCGCCTTCAGCTCCGACCGCACGGGTCACTTCGAGATCTGGACCAGCGACGCGGACGGCGGCAATCCGCGCCAGATGACCCGTTACCGACAGTTCACCTCCCGACCGCGCTTCAGTCCCGACAGTCGTCGTCTGGCTTTTCAGGGGGACATCGACGGCAACCACGACATCTATGTCATCGACGGGCTCGATCACGTGCCGCGTCGCCTGACCCACCATCCCGCCACCGACGAGGCACCGTCCTGGTCCCACGACGGCCACTGGATCTACTTCGCTTCGATTCGCAGCGGTGTCTGGCAGGTGTGGAAGATCGCCAGCGGCGGTGGTGAAGCGATCCAGGTGACCCACGACGGCGGCTACACCGCCCACGCCTCGGCCGATGGCCAATGGCTCTACACCACCCGTTCGACCCGCTCCGGCCTGTGGCGCCAGCCCACCCAAGGCGGCCCCACCGAGCAGGTCCTCGAGCGCTTCCGCCACCGGACCCTCAACGGCTGGGCCCTGGTCGGCGACACGATCCTCTACTCCCGCTTCCAAACCGGCGGCAGCGTCCTGGTGGCCTTCGATCCACAAACCTCGAGCGAGCGTCTCTTGACCTCGGTCCCGACTGCCCCCGGCCTGGAGCTCAGCGTCTCGAGCGATCTCAAATCGGTCCTCTTCACCCGCATGGACCGTCGAGCGTCGGATATCTACCAGGTCCGCTTGCCCGCACTTTGAGCTCGGCTCAGAAGTCACGCTTGAGCCGGATCCCCCGGATTTCCCTGGCGACGGCGGAGTCGAACAGCTGCTCTCCCATCATGCCGTAGACGAACAGGCCCCAGGCAGTGGCGTGGATGATCTTCTCCAGGGCTGAGCTCTCGGTCACCCAGGTGAGGAGCACGTAGACCAGGAACAGCCCGATCGCCAGGCCGCCGCGTTGGCTCGAGGAGAGTCGTGCCCACCGGTAAGACAGGTGCCACCAGGGTGCGGTCCATGGGCTCTGGCGCATCTTGATCGCGGTCAGGAGGCCGAGAGCGCCCGGGTCGGTCGCATCGTTGGCCAGGGCTGCCTGAGCCAATTGCAGGGCCTCGTCGATCTTGTCGTCTTGCAGCTCGATATGCCCCAGGAGCACCAGGGCACGCCCGTGCTCGGGCGCAGCGCCGATCGCCTCCAGGGCACAGCGACGCGCATCGGTCACGGCGCCTTTTTCGAGATAACAATCCCCGAGCTCGGCCAGAGTCGCCGGGCTCTGAGGATCGAGAACGAGCGCCTGCTCGAGATCTCGTCGAGCCTCCTCGGGGCGGCTGGTGGCACGGTAGAGCTGGGCTCGAGCGCGGTAGTTGGCAGGGTCTTCGGGCTCGATCTCCAGCAGGACCTCGAATCGCTGCTCGGCGTCTCTATAACGCCCCCGGGCCAGGTACACGACGGCCAGGGCGTAGTGCGCAAACGACAGATCTGGCTCCAGGCCCAAGGCGGCGACCGCAGCTTCGGTCGCTTGCGCGTTGTCGTCGCGCCGAACCAAAGCCAGGGCTCGGAGCGCGTGGGCGGTGGCGTTGTCCGGGTCTTCGGCCAGGACTCGCTGAAGCATACCGAGGGCCCCGTCGACGTTGCCCAGATCGAGCTGCACGGCCGCCTGATTGCACAGATCCATCATGTCCTGGCTGCATCTCCGCTCTCACGGCTTCGTTCCAGGGCTCGCCCCTTCGGCACCAAGGGTCTCATCCCTGGAGGATGACGGCAAGGACTCGAGAGGGTGCCGACATAGAGTCGACACCCCCGTCCCTCTATGGATCGTCCGGCTCTGAGAGCCCGGGCGGATCGGCGCCGGCTCTGACACTCGTGTTCAGTTGCATGGTCTCACCTCCTTTTCGCTGCTGAATCGAGCAATGTCCACTCGCCCAGAGACGAGCCGCAGTCACAGCCCCGAAGGTCATTCGCACCGCGACCGTGCGACGACGACTCTGACGGACTGTGTCGCGGCTCCCTATGGATCGTCCGGGTCACCGAGGCCTGGCGGGTCTTCCCCGGCTCTAACGTCTGTGTTCAGTCGCATGGGCTCACCTCCTTGTCGAAAGTTGGATACGTCTACTGTCCAGAGGCGACTTTCGGGCGATTTTTGGATCAGCCGGGAAGTCAGGTGCGCCAGGGCTTCGAGCCCACGGTGAGCGCCGCAGCTCGCCGGCCTGCGCTCTTCGCCGGCACCGCTCGCTGTAGAATCGCCGCGTGGGATTCTGTGAGACGGAGCGCATCGATGAGTCGACCCCGACCCCGAACCGCTGCACTAACCGAGCTTCTGGTGGCCTGGAGCGATGGCGACGACGAGGCCTTGGAAGAGCTGACTCCCATGGTGTACCAGGAGCTACACCGGCTGGCGCATCACTATCTGCTGGGTGAGCGCCACCGGGGTCTGCAGACCACCGAGCTAGTCAGCGAGGCCTTCCTGAGACTGGTGGACAACCACATCTCTTGGTCGGGCCGGGCCCATTTCTACGTCGTGGCGGCGCGCACCATGCGCCGGGTCCTGGTCGATCTGGCCCGCCGGCGCCAGGCGGGTAAGCGCGACGGCATCGATCGTCAGGTCCCCCTTCTAGACGGCGATCAGCTGGACATCGGCTTGGTTGCCCCGGGCGATACGGCAAGGGTCGATCTGCTGGCCCTCGATCAAGCCCTCGGGCAGCTGGCCCGGGCCGACGAACGCAAGAGCCAGGCCGTGGAGCTGCGCTATTTCGGCGGCCTGCCGGTGGCCGAGATCGCCCGTGTGCTGAACGTTTCCTTGCCCACCGCGGAACGCGACCTGCGGCTGGCCAGGGCTTGGCTCGGGCAGGCGATCCAGGGCGCGGGCACGTCCTGAGACACTGATGGACCCTTCCCGCTGGCGTCGTCTGGAAGCGCTCTTCCTGCAGCTCGAAGACCTCGACCTACGGGCCCGCGGCGCATTGCTCGACCGTGAATGCGGCGACGATGCCGACCTGCGCCGACAGCTCGAGGGTATGCTGCAAGAGCTCGATGGCGGCGACGAGGACTGGATCGTGGAGTCGATCAAAGAGGTGCTGCCACGCAACCTGGACCGGGTCCCCACGCGGCTGGGACGCTATCGCATTACCGGCGAGATCGGTCGCGGCGGCCTCTCCACGGTGCTCTCGGCCGAGCGCGACGACCGGGAGTACAGCCAGCGGGTAGCGATCAAGCTCATCCGTCGCGGCCTTGACACCGACGACATCCTGCTGCGGTTGCGCCAGGAACGACAGATCCTGGCCCGGCTGCAGCATCCCAACATCGCCCAGCTGATCGACGGCGGCTCGACCGAAGACGGCCGTCCCTACGTGGTGATGGAGCACATCGAGGGACGACCCATCGACGACTTCTGCCGCGATCTGCCCTTGAACGAGCGGCTCGAGCTCTTTGTTATCGTCTGCGAGGCGGTGCAATACGCCCATCGCAACCTGGTCATCCACCGCGATATCAAGCCGGCCAACATCCTGGTCACTGAGGACGGTCAGCCGAAGCTCCTCGACTTCGGCATCGCCAAGCTAATACAGCCAGGCCTGTACGGGCCGGACAACGCCGCCCACACCGCCCCCGGCCGGCAGCTACTGACGCCGGAATACGCCAGCCCCGAGCAGATCCGGGGCGAGCCCTTGACCACTGCCAGTGATGTCTATGCCCTGGGGGTGCTGCTCTTCGAGCTGCTCACCGACGAGCGCCCCTTCGATCTGCGCAAGGAGGACCTGAGGGGCTGGGAAGAGGCGATTTGCGAGCGTGGTCCGCCGCGCCCCAGCTCACGGCTGCGAAACCTGGCCCAGACGGACGACGGCGACCGGCGATCGGTGGCGCGCCAGGTGCGGGCCATGACCGGCGACCTCGACAACATCGTGCTGATGGCCCTGCGCAAGGAGCCCGAGCGCCGCTACGCCTCGGTGGAGCAGATGGCCGACGACGTGCGGCGCCACCTCGAGGATCTGCCGGTGCGGGCCCGGGCCGATACTCTAGCCTACCGTCTGAGCAAGTTCGTCAAGCGCAACCGCTTTCCCGTCGCCATCGCCTCTCTCTCCGCCGTGCTGCTGATCGCCATCAGCCTGGTGGCCCTGCGCCAAGCCCAGCTGGCTAATCGTGGGCGGCTGGCCTCGGAGCAGCTGAGCGAGCTGATGGTGGATCTCTTCGAGATGCCCGACCCTGGTGAGGCGCGGGGCAACACGGTGACGGCACGGGAGATCCTCGACCGCGGCGCCGCCAAGATCCCCGCCGAGCTGCAAGGCCAGCCGGAAGTCCAAGCCCTCTTCCTCGCCACCATCGGCCGGGTCTACAAGAATCTCGGTCTCTACCAGCGGGCCGGAGAAGTCCTGGGCGAAGCGGTCGACCTGCGGCGCCAGGACGCCCCCCTGGCGCGAGCCGCCAGCCAGAGCCACCTGGGCGAGATCCGCTACCTACAGGGCGACTTCGACCAGGCACAGACCCTGTTCGAGGAAAGCCTGCGCCTGCGCTTGCGGGTCTTGGGCGAGGACCATCTCGAGCTCGCCGAGAGCTACAGCAACTTGGGCGCGATCAGCTTCGTGCGACGGGAGTTCGACACCGCCGAGTCGTTATGGACGCGGGCGCTCGAGATCCGCCAGCGCCACCAGGGAGACCACGGCGACGTCGCCGAGCTGCACGACAATCTGGCCGCCCTACGCGAGGTCCAGGGACGCACCGCCGAGGCGGAGCGCCATCTACGCCAGGCGCTCGACCTGCACGCCAGACACCACGGCGAAGCCCACCACGAAACCCTGCGCACGGTGGCCAATCTTGCCGCTCTACTGCACAAGAGCGACGATCTGTCGGCGGCCGAGCCCCTCTATCGGCGAGCCCTGGCGGGGCAGATCGAGGTCCTCGGTAAGGACCATCCCCAGGTCGCCCGCAGCAGCTCGAACCTGGCCGCCCTGCTCACCTCGAGCGGCCAGCTCGACGAGGCGGAAGCTCTGCTCACCGACGCCTTGAAGATCCAGCGACAGCGGCTCGGGGAAGGACACTTCGAGACCACCTACCCGATGATCCACCTCGCCGACGTCTTGGCCCATCGCGGTGAGGCCTCCTACGACGAGGCCGAGGCTCTCTACCGGGAGGTCCACCGCATCCGTTCGGCCTCTTTACCCCAAGCCCATGCCCATCAGATCAACCCGTTGCTCGGTCTCGGGCGCTTGCAGCTCGAGCGGCAACACCACCGCCAGGCGGCCGAGACCTTGGAGACGGTGGCGGAGCTGTGCTTGCGCATCCACGGCGAGCAGCACGACCTGACGCTCGAGGTCCAAGACCTGCTGCGCCAGGCCCGCGCCGCCGAGACGCCGTGACGCTCAGTCGCACCCGGCCGAAGAGCAGAGCTTGAGATTGGCAAAGCCGCGGGTGGAGTCGCCGTCTTGGTGTGCGATGCTCAGCACCGACCCTTGACTGCTCGCCGCCAGGCCGAGGGAGCCGAAGGTGGCGTTCAGGACGTCAGCCAGACCCGCGGCCAGCTCGGCGCCGCTCAGCGTCGAGGCCCCGGTGGTGTGCCCCGCCGGGATGAAGGCGATATCCAGGCTAGCGATGTCGAGCGTCCGCACGCTTTGTCTATCCTGCACTTTGAGGCCGGGACCGCCGAAACCCGGAGGGCGCGGCGGAACACTGTTGCCACCGTCGACGACGATGTCGACCCGTACCCCGAAGTCCGCCGCCCCGCCAGCCGTCGTCAGGATATCGACATCGAGCTGGATCTCCTTGGCCGACAGAGGAGCACCGAGGGTCACGGGACTCCCCCGATCGACGGTGAACAAGCCGGTCATCGGCTCGATCGCTTGGCCGACGAACCAGTGGGGCGATTGGGTCAGAAAGACGACGCCCGGTGTCTCGACGAGCGTTTCGGGCAGCTCGTAACGCCGCCCCCACCAGACTTCGACCTCGCCCACCAGGACACCGGGAGCGGCCCCCACGATGCCGACGAGGCCCGTCGCGTCCGGTCGAACCTCGCGCACCAAGACCCCACCGCCACCGGGCGCCGCGACAAGCACTGCCGCATCACGATTCGGGTTGGCGGCACAGTCCACCCGTACCTCGGTGCCCTCCGATCCCACATCCGGGGTGATCTGCAGTCCCGAGGCCGGGGGCGCCAGAAACAGGGTTAGAAGCGAGGCGAAGAGGATGGGATGGATGCGGCTCATGATGGCTCCAGATTGATTTCGAGATCGTGGTCGGGTTGGTGCATTGCTGGCGAGGCGAACGCCTCTGGCCCGGCGGATCGGACCGCTGAAGAAGAGCCCTCTCCCACTCCAAAGCGGCAGAGGGCTCGTCTTCTTCGGGCGTATCGATCAGGGATCGATCACCCGGTAACGGAAGGTGTTGCCACCCCACGGGTCGTCGTAGGCCATCAGGAAGAGCTCCAGCTGGCCGTCCTGATCGATGTCGTAGAGCTCCGGCTCGGCGCCGTCGCCTTCCCAGCCGACGCCGTTGATCACGACCATCGGCCCCCAACTGGCGGCGCAAGCCGAGGTGAGATCCGTGCCGATCCGGTAGCGGAAGGTGTTGGCCCCCGATGCGTTGTCGTAGGCCATGAAGAGCAGATCCTGGTCGGGACCACCGCTGACGTTACCGATGGCCACCCCGGCGCCTTGGGCTTCCCAGCCGACGCCGTTGACCTGCGGGCAAGAGAGCGTGGCGCCGCCGATCTGGCCAGCCGTATCGAGGTCGAGGCCGAAGCGGTAGCGGAAATTGTTGGCACCCGCCGGGTTGTCGTAGGTCATGTACAAGAGGTCCGGGCGGGACGAGCCACCGAGCTGCAAGGTCTCGATGCCGGCGCCCTGGCCCTGCCAGCCGAGGCCGGAGAGCTGCGGATAAGAGGACCAGCTGGAGACCACCCCACCGGTGCTCAGGTTCCAGCCCACCAGGTAGCGGAAGTTGTTGGCACCGGTCGGCGCGTCGTAGGCCATGAGCACGAGCTCAGGTGCGGGATTGGTGTCCAGATTGAGCAATTGGCCGTCGGCACCTTGCCCCAGCCAGCCAACCCCCGGCGGATTGTAGAAGTTGGTCCAGCCGCCCGTGGCCGCGCCATCGGCATCGAGATCCCAGCCGATCTTGTAGCGGAAGTTGTTGGCCGTCGACGGCGCATCGTAGACCATCAACAGCAGGTCGGGGCTACCGTTCTGGTTGATGTCGTAGATGTCCATGCCGGCACCTTCCGCTTCCCAACCGAGCCCCGGAATCTCGTAGCTGCCATGCTCCGATTCCCGCCAGGCCCAGCCGATGGTCCGGGGCGAGTCGTCACAGCGGACCTTCTGCACCCGGATCGTGTAGAAGCCGCTCTCCTCGGGCAGGAAGTCGACGATCTCGAAGGTGTTGTCGCGGCTGAGGGACTCGGCGACGATATTGTTGCCCGAGTCCAGCACCTGAAGGTCGAGATCGGCGCTCGGACGAATCGCATGCTGCGGGTAGTCGCCCGGCGTGCTCCAGGACAGCACCACCCGGGTGCGACGATACTGCTGCAGGTAGATCGTCTCGACGGGCAGAAGCGTCGGCGAGCCACAGTGGTACGTCTGGCCGCCCCACTGGTCGTCCCCCACCTCGAGCGCCTCGTCGAGTTGCACGCCGCCGGCGCCATCGTGCTCGGACAGCCGCGCCGGCCCTTCCACGTTGTGGGTCGCCGAGGCCATCAAGATGGCCTTGGTGGCGTCTGGCCAGGCCGCCAGGGTCGAATTCTGCTGGAACAGCAGACCGGCCGCGCCGGTGACCACGGGTGCCGCGTAGCTGGTGCCGGTACCGACATCACCGTTCCACGGCCAGGTGGTCCAAGTGCTGTCGAAGTTGGTGCCGGGGGCCGCCAGATCCGGCTTCTCGCGGTCGCCGTGCTGCGAGCTGGGATCATCCCAGCTGGAGCAAAACCCCATCGTGTCGTCGCCCAACAGGGTGGTGTTCTTGTCGTCGAAATTACCCACCGTGATCACCCCGTAGGCCCGTGCCGGGCTGCCGGTGATGCCGTTGAAGGGTGGGCAGGGCCAGGCGCCGTTGCCCGCCGCCACCACGACGCTGCGCAAGTGGTTGATCACCATGTTGTCGAAGAAGCGATCCATGGGTCCCGGCGCCGTGCCGATGTAGGAGCCCCAGCTCAGGTTGATCGCACGGGCGCCCCAATCACGCGCCCGATCCGATGCCTGTTGGAGCTGGATGTCCTGGTTCGAGCAGGAGCCGGCGGCATAGAGACACGACTGCGGCGCGATGCCCGTGTCACTCGAGTGGGTGCTGGCGATCATCCCCGCCACCGCCGTGGCGTGGTCACCCAGACACGCGTTGGGATCCTGCACCACGGTCGAGCCCACGCCACAAATGGTGCCGTTGGTGTGGTTCTGAAGATAGGGATTGGCCG
The DNA here is from genome assembly GCA_039029035.1 of Acidobacteriota bacterium. Taxonomy (GTDB): domain Bacteria; phylum Acidobacteriota; class Thermoanaerobaculia; order Multivoradales; family J023; genus JAAELT01. Next base: position 16,279 of record JBCCGX010000011.1, read on the forward strand.
GTGGCACACCGCCGCTAATCTCGACTTGGGCGAGGCGGGTCCCCTGGCCTTCAAACCCCTGGCCGTGCACGATGTCGGCCTTGACGGTCGGGCCGGCCACCGCCAGGAAGTCCTCGTAGACGTGCCCCAGGTAGAGGCGATGCACTTCGGTGAGGGCGGCCAGCTCGTGGATCTGCGACGGCAGAAGATCTACGTGTACCACCGGCGACGAGGTCGAAACGTTGACGCCCTCGACCCGCAAGCCGCTCAAAAAGGCGAGGACGGGCGCCACTGCTTCGCCGTAGACCGCACCCCAATAGGCATCCACCTGTGCGTAAAGTAGGTCGATCTCTGCTTGCGAAGTCTGCTGCGAGGGATCCGGCCGCGCCGGGGCACCAGCGGCCGCATCCTGCGGCATGTGAGCCCAGACCAGCACCGGGATGGCGTCCGACGGACCGGCACCGGCGAGAGCCTCCGCCAGAGCCGGATCCAGCCGGCCATAGGTCGTGTCGTAGAGCGCCTGCTCGGCGCTCGCCAGCGCGTCGAGATCCACCGACTGCCCTCCAGCGTCCAGCGCCACGGAGGTCACGAGACCTCCACTGTCGGTCACCTTGAAGGCGAAGGCTTCCACACCGCTCAGGGCAAAGGCCACCTGGCTCGAAGTGGCCACCTCGAGCTCGGCCACCGGGCTGCCGGTCGACGCCGACACCTCGGCCAACGCTCGACCTTTGAGGAAGCGCGGATGCAGGAGGGAGGCCACGGTCAGTTGAGCCACGCCTTCGACCACTTCGGTGGGTCGATCCTTGGGGGCCGCCCGATAGCGCAGCAAGACGACGTCGCTCGCCTGGGTCGCCCATTGCCCCGGCAGAGCATGGGCCGAGTAGCGGGGCGCTTCGTCGCCGCGTCCCAGCAGATCCTCCCGGTTCGAGATCAACGACTGCCAGGGGAAGGCGCCGCTCCAGAACAGCTGGGCCAAGGGCGGCGCCTTGTCCAGCCGCGCCCAGTCGAGGCTCTCAAGCACTACGTCCTCGAAGCCCATGTTGGCAAGCTCGGCGCTGACCGTCCACGAGCCGTTGCGCAGATCGACGCTGCTCCAGCGGATCCCCACCGCCGCCGCCGCGGGAGTCTTCGAGGTCTCTTCGGAATCGATCTCCACCTCACCGTCGATGGTCCAGGCTACCGCGGCATCGGGGCCCACAGGCACCGGCGCCACCTCGGTGCCGCTGAAGCAGAACGCCAGGCTCACCCTCTTGCCCCCGGCCAGGGAGGCGCCTTGTAAGCGAAAACGAGATGTGCTGTCCGGCGCCATGCTTACCTCGGGGGAGCCCAAGGGGCCTTCCGGATCGACATAGACATCACCCACCGATCGGGGCCCGGCCACGGCCAAGCGCAGCCCATCAACTTCCTGGGCGCCACTGTAGTCGAGGGCCTGACTGAAGGCTCCGTCGCTGCAGGTGATCTCCTGGGCTCGGACATCGGGCATCGGGCCCATCGATGTGAGCAGGCCCATGAGGAGGAGGGATTTGAAAGGGCTGTGTCGCCTCGATCCAGCTCGGGGGTTGCCATCAAAGCGCGGCATGATCTGATCTCCTAAAGTGGTTGCGAAGACCAGCGGAGAGCCTCGACCAGCAGCCTTGACTCTCCCTGGAATCCGAAGTTCCGGTGGCTCAACTGTCTTTAGGAGGTAGTGCGCAGGAACCGCCGAAACCCATCACAGCGACAGCAAAAAGTTGGTCGGGGCTTCGGCAAGCCGCCTCTCCCTGAGCCGATCACAGCAAGATCACATCGATCACGGAACCATTCCTGGCCGGCAGGAGGGGCAGGGCCGAGACTCCTGAAAGTCCGACGCCCCATTCCTCGACTCCAGGAGACACCATGCGCCGACTTGCCTCGACCTGCTTTGTTCTGCTGACTGTTGCCAGTCTTGCCGTCGCCGAGAACGCCCCCGAGCTCCGAAGCGAGCGCTCGACCCCGCTGCCCCGCGATGGGGCGGACTGGCCCTTGTGGAGTGGTCCGGCGGGCAACCTCACGTCGCTAGGCAACGGCATCTTCGATAGAGGTGATGCGGGCGACGGCAGCAGTTTCGGTCTCGAGCAGGTGTGGTCGCGGCCCCTGGGCTCGGCCTATTCGGGAATTCTGGTAACAGATGGGCGGCTCGTGACCACCTTCTCGGATGGCACGTCGGACTATCTGGTGGCGCTCGACGCGTCGAGCGGCGCCGAACAATGGCGCTACCGGATCTCCGATACCTACAAAGGGGCTCCGAACGCCGACGATGGGCCCCTGGCGACGCCGACCGTCGACGCTGGCGTGGTCTATGGTCTGGGGACCTGGGGCGGGCTGTTCGCCGTTTCTCTGGAAGACGGCAAGGAGCGCTGGCGCCTGGACCTGGTAGCCGACTTCGGCGCCGTGATGCCACACTTCGGATTCACCACCGCGCCGACCGTGCTCGGCGATCTGCTGGTGGTCGAGACCGGCGGGGACGACGGGCGTTCGATCTCGGCTTTCGAGCGCGAGACCGGTGCGTTGCGCTGGTCGACCGGGGACGATACGGTCACCTATCAGTCGCCGCTGGTGTTGAACCTCGGGGGCGAGACCTCGTTGGTCGCGATCACCGACCGGAGCCTGCTCGGCCTGGCTCCCGAGACTGGTGAGGTGCTGTGGCAGCATCAGCACACCGAAGGCGACGGTCGGGGCTTCACCGCGGCTCAACCCGTACCGGTGGGCGAAGGCGGGATCCTCTTGATCGACGGGCGCGAGGCGGCCCTCTTCCAGGTCGACAAGAACGCCGGGGACAAGAACGGCGAGGGCAAGAACGGCGGGGGATACACCGTGGTGGAGGCCTGGCGCTCCCGCGAGCTGCGCAGCCAAGGGAACTTCGCCACGCCGGTGCCCTATGAGGGCTACCTCTACGGCTTTGCCGGCAGCTTCCTGACCTGCGTCGACGCCACCACCGGCGAGAGAGTCTGGAGGTCGCGGCCGCCGGGTGTGGGGAACCTGGTGCTGATCGACGGTCACCTGGTGATCCTGATTCGCTCCGGCGAGATCGTCGTCGCGGAAGCCACGCCTGAAGGGTACGAAGAGGTCTTGCGGGTCAAGGCCTTGGAGCGCGGTTACTTCACGCGGCCGAGCTTTGCCGCCGGCAAGATCTACGTCCGAAACGTGACCGACATCTCGGCGATCGGCGTCACGGCAGCGAGCCCGGCGCCTTCAGCCGATGCCGGCCGCGCCGTTGCCGAACGGGCCGCCGCCGCCGGCCGCGCCAAGGCTGTCCGCGCCGAGTCTGACTGGACCGCGTCTGACCAGGACCTGCGCGGAGACTTTGGCGCCTTCGTCAAGCAGCTCGCGGCGGCGGAGAAAAAGAGGGAGATGGTCGAACGCTTTCTGGCCGAGCACCCGACCCTGCCAATGCTCGAGGGGCCGACTCCCGAGGGGACCCTGGTCCACTTCGTCTACCACGGCGAGGTCGAGGACTTGGCCATCACCGGCAACTTCATTCCCGGAGGCGATGAGCACACCCTGCATCGGGTCCCAGGCACGGACTTCTACTTTCGAAGCTACGAGCTGCCCGAGAAAGCCGTCTTCTCCTATCGATTCTCGATCTTCGACGAGCGCATGACCGATCCGCGCAATCCGCAAAAAACCGGCCCCGAAGACCGCCAGCGATCGCTGCTGGCGACCACCGGCTGGCAACCTCCGTCCCACCTGCGTGAGCCCGAGGGCCTGCGTGGCCGCCTCGAGACGCTGCCGTGGAAGAGCGAGCTCTTGGACAACGAGCGCGAGCTCCAGATCTACCTACCGCCGGGCTACGACGAGGGCAAAGGCCGCTACCCGCTGTTGGTAGTCAACGACGCGGCTCAGGCGATCTCGGACGGGGCGATGGACAAGAGCCTCGACAACCTGATCGGCGAGACCGTCGCGCCGATGATCGTCGCCTTCGTGCCGAGCAACGGGGGCGAGCTCGGCGGCTTGCAAACCGCCGAGTACACCCGGGCACAAGTCGAAGAGCTGATTCCGCTCCTCGACAAGACGTTCCGCACCGACGCCCGCCGCGAATCCCGCGCGGTCCTGGGCCAGGACTTCTACGGTGGCGCTGGCTTCGCGGCCATGTACCTCGCCCTGCACCACCCGGAGACCGTTTCCCGGGCCGCCGCCCAGTCCTACGAGCACGGCGTACTCGAGGACGACCTCGTGGCCGCGGCCTCAGGCGAGAAGCACGACCTGGAGTTGGTGTTCCACTGGAGCTCGCACGATCGCTTCTATCCCTTCTGGGACTTCGACGCTCGCCGAGACGCCAAGAGCATGGTGGCGACGCTCGAGAAGAATGGCTATCGCCCGAAGGTCATCGAAAGCGATGACGGCTTAGGCTGGGGCATGTGGCAGGGTCGGATGGCTGAGATCCTCGAGGCGCTTTTTCCGCTTCGGTAGCCCTGCGCGGTGCTGTCCGCACAGCATGTTCTGCACGTCGCCCGAGACACAGCTCCGAGGTCTCTGGTGTCCTGCCTTCTCGCCGTGTCAAAATCTGCCCGATAGCGGTCCCCTCTTGGAGCCACGACTCCTTGGAAGGACCGAAAGCAACGAGTAACCACCACGAGAGGCCAAGGGATGCAAACCAAAACGCAGCTCAGAGCTGGAACCAGTGCGGGTCTCGGCGTCGGCAACGGCCAGGGCTTCGAGTAAAGACCTTGAAGAAATCCCCCGTGCCGACCTCTCGGGAGGGATCGATCCTTCGCCTATGGCGTGAGAGGCGTGTCGCGCTCGGCATCGAAAGCCAGGGTGAACAATGCTCGGCCGAGTGTTAACTCAGCGGGCGGTCGCGGGGGCCCGGTAGGCCTGTCTGTGGATGAGGACGCGCGGCGTCCAACCACGAACTCTACAGCCTGATAAAAAGCCCCGAATTGAGCTCGACCTGGAAAAGGTCTTGGGTGAATCTCTCCGGCATGTCGGTCCAGTAACCCCGGCCCTCGATCCGGGCCCCAAGCCACTTGTTGAAAGCGATCTTGACGCCAAAGGCCAGGCTGGCAGACAGACGATCCTTGTCGGAGTCCGGCACGAGAATAAACCGCCCCGGCGATTCGAGCTCCGCGATCCCGACCCCGATCCCTATGAACGGAGTCGCCCGAGGGTTCTCCCATTGCCGCAGGATCCCGACATGGAAATGAGTCAAGTCAACGCCTTGCTCTTCGCGGATCAGGACATCGTAGAAACGAGTGAGCTCCAAGCCAAACTCGGTGGACTGATCGCTGATCAAGAGCTCGAACATCCACGGACCCTTCAGGGTGACGTCCACGACCAGGCCCCTCGTCGAGCTGTCGCGCGCCTCCTCCTCCGGTACTCGAAGTGAAAAACAGCCGTCGAACACACAAAACATCCGTGGGTCTGCGGTCGCACCTCCGAAGCGGTAGCCGGCGAAAACATTGAGCTCCACATCCGCCAGGGCGGTGGAAGGAAACATCAAGAACAGGGCAATGAGAACCACTTTCCGCATCGATCTCTCTCCTCGGTATCGGCTCGCGAGCGCTTTCTCGCGGCCCAAGTGAACAGTTCGGCTCCCGACGACAGACCTGGCGAATCGAGGGCGCTGCCGGGTGCCGGAGCTGTAGATCCGATCGGTAGCAAAATGTGTACGGCGCCGATTCTCGATAGCCATGGCGATCCGCTCAGCTGATATCGTCGCCGCCGACTCGCACCGTTCTTCCGAGCTGCTCGCCTTTTAAGCCATGACCTCCAACCGACAATTTCGACTCCTGGTCTTCGACTGGGACGGCACCCTGATGGACTCATCAGCCACCATCGCGGCGTGCATGACCGAGAGCTTCCGCGATCTCGGAGTCGAGGCACCCTCTGAGGAGGCCATTCGTTCGACCATCGGCCTTGGCCTCGGAGAGGTCTTGCAGCGCCTGGCTCCGAGCTTCTCCGAGGACGACCGTCGGCGCTGGAGGGCTGCCTATCGGAAGCATTGGTTCGGCACCTACCGCGAGCGCCCGGCGCTCTTCGCGCGGGCCGCCGAAACCATCGCGGAGCTGGCCGGGCTGGACTATTGGCTAGCGGTAGCTACGGGCAAGGGGCGACCGGGCCTCGACCGCGACTTGGAGGTCACCGGTCTCAGCCGCTACTTCCTGACCTCCCGCACCGCCGACGACGCCCCGTCGAAGCCGCATCCGCAGATGCTCCTCGACATCATGGAGGAGCTCGGGGTCGGCGGAGCCGAGACGCTGATGATTGGCGACACGACCTTCGACTTGGCAATGGCGCAGTCGGCGGGCGCCGCCGCGGTCGGCGTGCTGACTGGAGCACACCCGCGGTCTCAGCTCATGGGCTGTGAGCCCCTCGAGTGCTTGCAAGACGTTACGGAATTGCCGGGATGGCTCGGTCGGGGCACCGCCGAATCCAAACCGTGACCGGCAGGTGCTCGGTTAAGGGAAACTGGAGGGTCGCTCGGCCATGCATGAGACACACCTCGATCGATACGCCCGGCTTCTCGTAGAGCACGGCGCTGGCCTCAGACAGGACCAGCAACTCTACATCCGCGGCGAAGCGGCCCATCGCGACCTCGCCCTCCGTGTCGCCGAAGCGGCCTACGACCTGGGCGCCGGCGCCGTCCACATCCGGCTGAAGGATCCGCGGATGGAGGCGCAGATGATCCGCCGCGCTCGCGAGGAGCAACTCGCCTTGTTCCACGAACGTAATCTGCGATTGCTGAACGAGATCGTGCGCTCACACAGCGCCCTCATCTCGCTGACCGGCGATGAGGATCCGGCGCTGATGCCCCGCCTCGCCGAGACCCATCCTGAGCGCCACGCCCTGTTCACCAACACCGCCAGCGTCGCCGCCGAGGGCTTTCGCACTTTCGGCATCAACCGCAGCCTGTGCCCCTGGGTGGTGGCCGGAGTGGCGACACCGGGCTGGGCCAAGCAGGTCTTTCCGCAGCTTTCGGCAGCCGAGGCCGTGGACCGGCTCGCGGCGTTGATCTTCGAGTTCACCTACGCCGACCGCGACGATGCCCACCGACTCGCCATTGCAAAGGATCGCCGTCTGCATGCCCGCAAGCGGATCCTGGACGAGCTGCAGGTCCGCGAGATCCGGATCACCGGTGGGGGCAGCGATCTCACCGTCGGGCTTTCCGCCAAGGCCCGCTGGCTGGGCGGCAGCAAGCAGACCGCCTTTGGCCAGACCTTCAACGCCAACATGCCGAGCGAGGAGAACTTCACCACTCCCGACCGGCGTCTCACCCAGGGGCGCCTGGTCGCCACCATGCCTTTCCGCACCCACAGTGGCCTGCTGGTCAAGGACCTGGTGCTGACCTTCCGTGACGGCCGAGTGGTGGAGCTCGACGCCAGCGAAGGTCGCGAGGGCTTCGAACGTTGGATCGACAGTGACGACGGCGCCCGTTACCTCGGCGAGTTCGCCCTGGTCGGCCAGGACTCCCCCATCGCCCGCTCCGGCCTGTTCTTCGAGCACACCCTGTTCGACGAAAACGCCTGGGCCCACGTCGCCCTCGGCCAGGCCTACACCAACGGTCTCGACGGCGGCGCCACGATGACCGCCTCAGAGCTCGACGCGGTGGGCTACAACCGCTCCGTCATCCACACCGACCTGATGTTCGGCTCGACCGAAGTATCCGTGACTGCGACCCGCAGCCGCGAGGGCGAGGTCGTGCTCATCGACCACGGCGAGTGGACCGAACGGTTCCTGTCCGTGTAGTGGACCAACACCGTCGAAGCGTGATCAAGGATCTCGGATCTGTTGCAACCTCGCGGCCGTCTCGCGTGCCTGCCGCGAGTCCTTGCCGCGGCTCTCTTCGAGCCGGCGCAAGCTAACAACGAGCAGCTGTTCCGCTTGCCGACGCTCTCCCAGCATGCCTAGCGCGGCCCCGCGGAGCCCGGCGTTCTCGGCTCGGCGCCAATGCTCCTCAGGCAGGTTCTTGGCGAAGACGGCATCCCCCTCTTCGGCGAATCGCAGCGCCCGCCGAGGCTGCCGGGCGGCAAGCGCTGCCTTGGCCAGGTTGCCGAGGCTGATCCCCACCTGCCGGTGGTGCTCGCCGAGGCTGGCGCGCGCGATCTCGAGGGCTTGGCTGAAACGCTGCTCGGCGTCCTGCCAGCGATCAGAGTCGAGCTCCACCAAGCCGACGTTGTTGAGGGTTGAAGCAACGTTGGGATGATCGTCTCCCAATAGCTCACGCCGCAAGGCGAGGGCCTGAAGCAGCATCTGGCGAGCGTCTTCGAGCCGACCCATTTCCCGCAACATGACGCCGAGGTTGTTGAGGTACAGCGCGACATCGGGGTGGCGGTCGCCCGTCTTCTGGCGCTGGTTGGCGAGCGCCTCGCGGTAGAGTGGCTCGGCGGCGGCATATTGGCCAGACTGATGCAGCACCACCGCGAGATTGGCAACGACGACCTGCACATCCGGGTGAGAGTCACCTCGCAAGCGGCGCAAGATGCCGAGGGCCTGACTTAGATCCCGGGCGCCGGACTCGAAGTCACCGCGGGCAACGGCCAGACTGGCCAGATTGTTCAGCAGCGCTGCGACGTTGATGTGGTGATCGCCACCGGTCCGGCGATAGATCTCCAAGGCTTCCCGAGAGAGGGCCTCGGCTTCGGCATTCCGGTCTTGCTGCCGCAGGACCAAGGCCAAGGAGTTCAATCGACTCGCGGCCTGCGCCTCCTGGGTGGATCCGAGCCGCCGATCGATAGCGATGGCTTCGCTGAGAGCCTCTGCGGCGGCGGCGTAGTCACCTCTCTGCTTGAGCAGGTTTCCGAGCCCTTCGAGGCAACTGGCAAGACTGCCGTCTTCCGCCAGATCTCGCCGTAGCGCCACCGCTCGACGGAGCAAGAGCTCGGCTTCCGGGAGCCGGCCTTGATCGGTCCGCAGCTTGCCGAGCTCCAGCAGGGTCTCGGCAACCTGCAGGTGCTCGCCGCCATACATCTCTCGCCGCTGCAGGAGGGCACGCCGCAGCAGCGTCTCAGCCTCCGGATAGAAGCCCAACTCCCGATAGATGGATCCGATCGCGTTGAGGAGATTGGCCTGGATCTCGGGTTGATCCTGGAAGTCTCGCGCCACCCGGTCGCCGCCTTGGTCGAGGATGCTCTTGGCGGCGTCGCTGTAGTCGCGGCCCGCCTCCGGCTCCATGAGCCGAAAGAGCCCGATCAAGGTGTCGGCGACGGTCTCGGCCTTGACTTTCTCGCGCCGCGCAAGATCCCTTTCCTCGGTCCGCTTGACCGACTGCCAAACGGCGATGGCACTCGTGCCCAACACAATGAGGAGTAGCACGATGGCGGTCCCGACCCAGGCCGTGTGACGACGGACGAACTTTCCGACGCGATAGAGAGTGCTCCCCCGCCGTGCCTCGATGGGCATCCCGTTCAAGTGCCGGCGCACATCGCTGGCGAGCTCTTCGGCCGAAGCCCAGCGATCCAAAGGCTCTTCGCGCAGGGCCCTCAGAACGATATGGTCCAGGTCACCGCGCAAGCGGCTGCGCAGGCGCGCCGGCGAGAGCCCGCGCACCGCAGCGATTTCTGTCAGCCCCTCCGCCATCGTGCTGTCCGTCCTGTCGCTCGGCGGCCGACGGATCTCCGCAGGCGAGATCCTCCACCGGCCGGTCGGATCGGGCTCCTGAGGCCTCTGTCCGCACAGCAGCTCGTAGAGGATGACGCCGAGAGAGTAGATGTCCGTCGAGGTGGTGATCGATCGTCCGAGGATCTGCTCCGGGCTGGCATAGGCCGGAGTCATCCAACGGGTCTCTGTCCGAGTATCCACCGCCGGGTCTCCGGCGAGGAGCTTGGCGATGCCGAAATCCAGCAGCTTGATGCGACCTTCCGCGGTCACCAGGATATTGCTGGGTTTGAGATCGCGGTGGACGATGAGATTGCGGTGGGCGTATTGCACCGCGCTGCAGACTTCGCAATGGAGCTCGAGCCGCTGCTCGATCGAGGCTCGATGGCGGTCGCACCAGGTGGTGATCGGTAGGCCGTCGACCCATTCGATCATCAGGTACGGTAGGCCCCCACGCGTCGAGCCGCCACCGATCAGGCGCGCGATGTTCGGATGCTCGAGCTGCGCCAGAATCTGCCGCTCCTGGCGAAACCGCTGGTGGGCTTGCGGGCTCGGGGCGCGAGTGAGTACCTTGACCGCAACCTCGTGTTCGAACTCGGCGTCGGCTCTTTCGGCGAGGAAGACCAAGCTGGAGCTGCCGCGGCCGAGCTCACGAGTCAATCGGTAGGGGCCTACCGAAGACCCGAGCCAATGCTCCTGGGTGAGCTCGCCCACGGCGCCAGCGGGTGGCTTCCAGGGCAGCTCGAGAAAGCCATCCTCGGTGTCGTGAGCGAGAAGACTCTCGACAGCGAGGCGCAGCTCCGGATCGTCCGAGCAGCGCTGCGCCAAGACCGAGTCCCGAGCTGAAGCGTCGGCCGTGGCGACCTCATCGAACACTGCCTGCGCTCGCCGCCACAGGCCGGTGGGCTCAGTGCTGCGCAAGACCGGTGGGCTCATCACCCGAGCTCCCGGCGGACCTCTCGGCCGCCGCGCCTGCGCCCAATTGACGACGGAGCCAGGCACGGGCGAATCGCCAACGGCGGGCAACCGTGGCGCGACCGATACCGAGGGCCTCGGCCGTCTCGTCGTGCGACAAGCCGCCGAAGTAACGCAGATCGACGATCCTCGCCGCCTGGGGGTCGATCGTCTCGAGCCGGGTCAGAGCTCGGTTCAACGCCAAGACATCGATCCCGGCGCCGCCCGCTGTCGAGGCGACGCCGAGGGCTTCCTCGAGGGGCAGGTGGACTCTGCCGCCACCCCGCTTGTCGCGCAAGCGATGCCGCTCGTGATCGACGATGACCCGCCGCAGCAAGCGACCCGCGATGGCAAAGAAGTGGTTTCGATCCTGCCACTGGCAACGCTGCTGCTCATCGAGAGCCAGGTACAGCTCATGCATCAGCTCGGTCGTCTGCAGCAACGGATCCGCCGAACCGCGCCGCAAATGATGCCCTACGAGTCGACGCAATTGCGGGTAGAGGTGCTCAATGAGCTCACTGCGCGCCTCGAGATCGCCATGGCTCCAGCGCTGCAGCCAGCGTGTCGTCTCGATCTCGGGTGAATCTCGGCCTGTTCTGCAAGTCATGGATTCCTCGACACGATTGGCAGTCCTCCCGATGGGCAGTCCTCTCGATGCACGGTCCTCTCGATGCACAGTCCTTTCGATCAGCAGCCTCACGAGAGAAAAGTAACAGATAAAACAACGGCCTCGCGGAGGCAAAGAAGCCACCCTCGAGGATGCGTTTTCCCCGGGATCCATTGCAGTGCTCGGCTCGGCCAACGCCGAGAGCAAACCCATTGCCGGATCGATGTCCGATCAACGACGTAGGTTCTACGTGCTCCGCCCGATCGCCAGAGGTTCGAGGCTAGGGCTGATCAGCCCTTGCCGGGCTTCATCGCCTGCATCTGAGCCTTGACCTTGTCGCGCGGCATCTCGGTGTACTTGCTGAACTCCTGGCCGTTCTTCAGCCACTCGCCGCCGTCGATCACAACGCACTCGCCGTTGACGTAAGCCGCCATCGGCGAAACGAGGTAGGCGGCCAGGTAGGCCAGCTCTGAAGGCTCACCGAAGCGGCCCATGGGGTTGGCTTTCTTGGCCTGTTCCATCAGGCCCGGAGTCACCAGTCGAGAGAAGGCACCCTCGGTGGGAAACGGCCCGGGGGCGATGGCGTTCGAGCGGATGCCATAGGTGGCCCATTCCACCGCCAGCGAACGGGTCATCGCGAGAACTCCGGC
>JBCCGX010000012.1:0-27595 GCA_039029035.1 Acidobacteriota bacterium
CGCCCGGCTGAGAGAGCGGGAGGGAGGAGACTGAAGGGCTACGGGCAGGTGTCGAAGGCGTTGAAGTCGCGCACCGGCTGGAAGTCGGTGTCGAGCTCGTTACGGTAGGTCTGGATCTGACCGGTGAGGGTGTCCTCGACCGTCAGCTCGACCTCGACATCGGTCAGGCCACCGGCGAAGACCCAGAAGCGGTCGAACTGCTCACAGGCGTCGAGCACCTTGACCACGACCTCGACGTTGTTGGGCGAGAAGAAGTAGAAGTAGCCGGTGTCGCCGGTGAGCTCACCACCCTGACCCTGGCCTTCGATGCCGTCACGGGTGCGCCAGTCGGCAGTGACGCGGAAGCGGTCGCCGGTGAGCTCGAGGTCGGTGATGCCCGGCTTGGGGGCCGACAGGGTGATGCGGGCGATGCGGTAGCCCTCTTGAGTGAAGTCGGCGCCGGCGAACATCGCGGAGTCGAGAATGCCACCACTGCCGGCGGGCAGGAAGCCGTCGTGGACCTGCACGGTGCCGCCTTCGACGACACCGGTGTCGGGGGCCATCTGGCCGAAGAAAGCGGTGTTCTCCGGCACCTCGTCATTGACCTCGGTGCCGGCGTCGCGTACCCGATTGCCGTAGAGCACGAAGCTACCGCCGATAAAGTTGCCGAGCTCGTCGAACACCTGGTGGGCGGTGCCCGAGGCATTGGCGACGAAGGCGTCGTTGGACGGGATGATCATGCTGGCGTAGCTGAAGAAGCGATTGTTGGGGTTGTTCTCGTCCAGGTTGAAGGTCATCGTGGCGGTATCGCCGGGGGCGATCGGGCCGCCCGGGCCGAGGATCGTGGCGTCGACCGTACCGGCGCCCAAGGCCAAGAATTCGCCCGAGATCGGGCCCGTGTTGCCGTCTTCTGCGATGCGCTCCAAGCCAGCGGTCGCCGGCGCGCCGATGTCATAGCTATCGAAGGCGCCGTTGTGGAAGCCGACCCAAACCGGCGTCAGGAAGTTGCCGTTGTCCGGCGCCAGGTTTTCGATCGTCACCGTAACGTTGACTGCCAGCGCCGGGGTGGCGATGAGAGCGAGAGCAAGAGCGCAAACCGAGAGAGACCGTCTGTACATGTCGCATTCCTTTTGGAGAGGGGCCCCCTCCACGGGGGCCCCGGAGCAGTGTGGCCTCGGGCCTCATGGGGTGGCCCGAGCGGAACAACGACAGTCTCTGGTAGGGAATTCACACGCTCATCCAGCACTTCTCACATTTCTGTCACAGATCGCACGGTCGCAACTCGAGGCGCTGCCAACGAACGTACAGGTGCGCCCGCCCGGCCAGAGAGCCAGACAAGGCGCGATCCACTCGCAAAGGGCGCCCGACTCAGTTCAGCTGCCCGAGCGGCAGATCCGACAGCACCAGCTGATGGGTGCGAGGTTCGGCAATGAGGGAGAAGGCGACCGTAGTGCCAACCCCCGGGGCGCTCTGGATGTCGAGCTCCGAGTCGTGGAGCTCGAGGATGCGGCGGGTGATCGCCAGGCCGAGGCCGGCGCCCTGGGTGGTGGTGGCCCTACCCGAGCGCGAACGGTAATAGCGATCGAAGATGTGTGGCAGATCATCCGCCGCAATGCCACAACCGGTATCGATCACCCGCACATCGAGGCAGTTCGGATTTTCCCGCAGCTCGACGGTCACCGAGCCGCCCTTCGGGGTATAGCGCAAAGCGTTGCCGATCAGGTTCTCCAGCGCCCGCTCCATCAGGCCGACATCGGCCCGCACAGGCGGCAGGTCGGGGTCGAAATCAGCCTTTAGATGGACGCCCTTGCCCTCCGCCTTGAGCTGGAAGCGCTGGACGTTGTCCTGCACCAGCTCGCCGAGTCGGAAGCGCTCCATATTGGGCGTGACCTCGTGAGCATCCAGCTTGGTGAGCTGGAACAGCTCGTCGACCAGACGACCGAGGCGCTCGCTCTGGCGCAGGGCGATCTGCAGGTACTCGTCGCGCTCCGCTTTGGACAAGACGCCGTCCTTGAGCGCCAGGGTGTCGAGGTAGCCGCGCAGCGAAGCGATCGGGGTCCGCAAATCGTGCGAAACGTTGGCGATGAGCTCGCGGTGGGCCGTGCTCATGCGCTCGTTCTCCGCCATCTGGCGCTCGGTCCGCCTCTTCATCTGGCCGAAATTGCGATCGAGCAGATCGATCTCGTCCATCTCCGGTTCGATGATGATCGAGTCTTCGCCTTCCTGCGGCAGAAACTCTTTGATCCGTGCCGCGAGCTGTCGCAAGGGTCGCGTGAAGCGCCCCAGGACGAGCCAACCCAGGAGCAGGACCACCGCCAGATAGGCCAGACCGGTGAAGGTGGTCAGACGCAGGATGTAGCTGTTGCGCCAACTCTCGGCGGCGGAATCGAAGCCATGGCTCTCGAGCACCACGTAGAGATAGCCGACCGGCGGTCCCTTGCGCGGCAGGGCTGCGACGGAGAAGATCTTGCGCTCGTGTGGCGCCCGTGGATCCGTCCCTTCGACGGTCTTCTCAAGCTGACCGTGCAGCCGCAGCTGATCGAGAAAATCCTTGACTGGCAAAAGGTCGACTCGATCGGTCAGCGGCTCCCCCGCCATCTTGTCGAAGGCAAGGACATGCCCTCGCAGATCCAACAGGTAAAACTGTGCTCCCGGGTTGACCACCATCATCCAGTGGAGGAGCTCTTCCGCCCCTTCGGGACGGATCTCGCCGCGCTCGTCGAGCAGTTGATCGCCCTTCCGATCGGCGATGTTCGACGCTAGGTCGAAGTGCATCGCCTGGTCGCCTTCCTGTTGGTAGAGGCGCGTCGTTTGCAGGGTGAGATAGAAGTTGAAGCCACCGATCGAGAGCAGCAGCAACAACAACACCAAGGCCAGCCGGACATGCAGCGAGCGCAGCTTCACGCTTCCAGTCTCACTCCTGTTTCGATCGCCGCGGACGGTGTACCGGTGGGATCGAACAACTTGTAGCCCACACCCCAAACGGTAAGGACGTAGCGCGGCTGGGCAGGATCCTGTTCGATCTTGGCGCGCAGCCGATTGATGTGTGAGTTGACGGTGTGCTCGTAGCCGCCGTAGCCGTAGCCCCAAACTTGATCGAGCAGCTCGGCTCGGCTGTAGACCCGGCCCGGGTGGCGGGCGAAGTGGGCCAGCAGATCGAACTCTTTGGCGGTCAGAGACAGCGGCTTCTCCCCCAGGGTGGCGGAGCGTTTCTCCGGATCGATGTGGAGCTCGCCGACAGTAATCGCCTCTTCGCGCCGCGCCATCGCCTCGACCCGGCGAAAAATCGCCTTCACCCGGGCGACCAGCTCACGGACGCTGAACGGCTTGGTCAGATAGTCGTCGGCACCGACCTCGAGCCCCAGCACCCGATCGCCTTCGCTGGAGCGGGCGGTGAGCATGAGGATCGGCGTATAGACCTGCTGCCGGCGAATCTGCTGACAGACATCGAGCCCGTCGAGACCGGGCAGCATCAGGTCGAGAATGACGGCGTCGAAGGGGTTCGAGGTGGCCAGTTCGAGGCCACGCGGGCCATCGTGGGCCAGGGTGACCTCGAAGCCAGCGTCGCTCAAGTGCAGCTCCACCAGGCGAGCCAGCTCGAGCTCGTCTTCGACAACCAGGACTCGTTTTCTGTTCATGGCTCGTTTCCTCTCACCATTCGAAGCGTAGCGGGTGAGGTTCACAAAACTCTCACAGGGGGGACACGAAACCGCGAGGCGTCGCATCCAACGCCCATTGGATGCGATGTTCGCCGACGGTGTTACGGACCTCGCGGGTCCGTCTGTTTCTGCTCGGTACGCATTACCGGCCCGGTTGAGCTTGAGTGCTCCTGTGCTAGCCTGAGGTAGGATCGCCAAGGAGTCATCATGCGCAACGAGCTCTTCCAACAGCTACACGATCGAGCCACTCGAGGCCAGGCGCTCTCCGAGCAAGAGCGGGAACAGCTGGATGCCTGGTACGCCGAGATGGATCGAGCTGAAGCGGCCGACTTGGGATTGACTCCAGTCGAGAGCACGCTACCAGCCCGGGTTGAGCAGACACTCGCCGAAATAGCCGGCGCTGCCCGGCGAATTCGGGAGCTCGAGCAGCGAGCCAGCGAGATCGAACACGAGAACAGCATTCTCCGGGCCCGTCTCGGTCGCCGTCTTTCCGCGCAGCATGCATGACGTTGCGAGCCGCAGACCGCGAGCTGGTTCGACAACGAGCCGGGTTTTCGTGCGAGTTCTGTGGCGTGCACGAGACGGACGCAGGCGGTGAGCTGACGGTCGATCACTTCCAGCCAAGGTCACGAGGCGGCGGAGATGACCTCGAAAATCTGCTCTACTGTTGTATCCGGTGCAATCAGCACAAGTATGACTACTGGCCCACGGGCCCAGACAAGCCCCTCCTGTGGAACCCTAGGCGCGAAGAGGCAGATGAGCATTTCCTGTTGCTCGACGACGCTACGCTATCCCCGTTGACACCAACAGGGGCATTCAGCCTCGAACGCCTGCGCCTCAATCGCCCACCGCTAGTGGCACATCGCTCTCGCAGGCGCTTCGCTGAGCAGAGAGAAATCCTCTTGCGACGCTATCAGGAGCTTAACGAGGTGCACGAGAAACTTCTGGGACATCAAACCGAGCTCATGGAACGGATCTGGAAGCTGCTCGGCGATCAGCAGGAGCTGCTCCGCCGACTGCTAGACAACACTTGATTCAAGGCGTTGGCTACCCTGGAGGGCCCTCCGACCAACGAAGCAGAGACTAGGGATGGCCCGGCTAGAGACCTCCGGACGATTGCTATACTCGGCTCGGTCGAGGTCCGATGCCCGTCGGACGATGAATCCTCTGTCAGCCCATCGGCGAAGATAGCAGCGAGCCTGCGGTCCAGTGATCCAGCGGCCGCTTCATAGGAGAGTGAGATCAGAATGCCCGAATCTTCCAACGGCGATAGCCCGAGCCACCACCATTTATTGATCATCGGCACCGGCCCGGCGGGCCTCACCGCCGCCCTCTACGCCTCCCGCGCCAACCTCGAGCCGGTGATCTTAGAAGGCAATCAGCCCGGTGGTCAGCTGACCATCACCACCGATGTCGAGAACTATCCCGGTTTCCCCGACGGCATCCTCGGCCCCGAGCTAGTCGACAAGATGCGCGAGCAGGCGAAGCGCTTCGGCACCCTCGTCAAATTCGAGGAAGCGACCGAGGTGGCGCTCGACCAGACGCCCTTTCGCGTGACCTCGGACGAGGCAACCTACACCTGTGACGCGTTGATCGTCGCCACCGGCGCCAGCGCCAAGCTCCTCGGCCTGGAATCGGAATCCCACCTGATGGGTTACGGCGTCTCGGCCTGTGCCACCTGTGATGGCTTCTTCTTCAAAGACAAAGAGGTGGTAGTCATCGGCGGCGGCGATTCGGCGATGGAGGAGGCCACCTATCTGACCCGCTTCTGCTCCAAGGTGACCATCGTCCACCGGCGCGACGAGCTGCGGGCGTCGAAGATCATGCAAGACCGGGCGCTGAAGAACGAGAAAATCGCCTGGGCCTGGAACAAGAGCATGACCGAAGTCCTGGGCTCACGCGAAAAGGGCGTGCACGGCGTGCGGCTGGAAGATACCGTCACCGGCGAGGTGAGCGACTACCCTTGCCAGGGTGTCTTTCTGGCCATCGGCCACAAACCCAACACCGACATCTTCACCGGCAAGCTGGACATGGACGCGGCGGGCTACCTGAAGGTCGCTTGCCCCTCGACCGCCTCCAGTGTCGAAGGCGTCTTTGCCGCCGGCGACGTCATGGATCCAATCTATCGCCAGGCGGTCACCGCCGCCGGTAGCGGCTGCCAGGCGGCGATCGACGCCGAGCGCTGGCTGGAGGCAAGGGAAGCATGACCCGACGCGCCAAGACCCTCGGCGACCTGAAGAAAACCGCCTATCGCTCGGAAACCGTTCGCCGGGAGTTGCGGCGCAACCTGCAAGCGAAGCTGAAGAACGGTGACACGCTCTTTCCCGGCATCTTGGGCTACGACCGCACGGTGATCCCCGGCGTGGTCAACGCCCTCCTCGCCGGCCACGACATGATTCTGCTCGGCTTGCGCGGCCAGGCCAAGACCCGTCTGCTGCGCGCCTTCACCGACCTGCTCGATCCGGAGATTCCGATCCTCGCCGGCAGCGAGCTCAACGACGACCCGCTCGATCCGGTCTCGGTCCCCGGTCAAAAGCTGATCGCCGAGGCCGGCGACGACGCGCCGATCGAATGGCTGCCGCGGGAGATGCGCTACAACGAGAAGCTGGCGACGCCGGATGTATCGATCGCCGATCTCTTGGGCGATATCGATCCGATCAAAGCCGCCACTCAAAAGCTCACCTACGCCGACCCGGAGGTGATCCACTTCGGCATCATCCCGCGCACCAACCGCGGCATCTTCGCCATCAACGAGCTGCCGGATTTGGCGCCGCGCATCCAGGTCGGCTTGCTCAACATGCTCGAGGAGCGCGATCTACAGATCCGCGGCTTCCCGGTGCGCATCCCCTTGGACATCCTGCTGACCTTCTCGGCCAACCCCGAGGACTACACCAACCGCGGCTCCATCATCACCCCGCTCAAAGACCGCATCTCGTCGCAAATCCTCACCCACTACCCCGAAGACGCCGAGACCGCCGCCGCCATCACCCAGCAGGAGGCCTGGCTGGAGCGTGACGCCGACGCGCCGAAGATCGTCATCCCCGACGACATCCGCCTGCTGATCGAGGAGATCGCCTTCGTCGCCCGTGACTCCGAGCTCGTCGACCAGACCTCTGGGGTCAGCGCCCGAATGGCGATCTCGGCTCTAGAGATCCTGCAGTCCAATCTCGAGCGCCGCGCTTTGTCGACCGCTGACTCCCCCGTTTATCCGCGAATCTGCGATCTACCGATGCTCCTGCCGGCGATCACTGGCAAGGTCGAGATGGTCTACGAAGGCGAGCAGCAGGGCAGCGAGGTAGTGGCCACGCGACTGATCGGCCAGGCGGTCAAGAAGGTCTTCGCCAGCCGTTTCCCTGCCATCGACAAAGCCCTCGGCTCGGGCAGCGAAGAAGATCAGGGACCTTACGCCGGTATCGTCCGCTGGTTCGCCGCGGGCAATAGCGTCACTCTATCGGACGAGCTGCCCTTCGACGTCTACCGGGCCGAGCTCGAGCAAGTCCCCGGGCTCATGGAGCTCGCCGCCGAGCGCAATCAAGACCGACCCGAAGCCCAGACCCTGGACGCCGAGCTGATCCTCGAAGGTCTGCACCAATATCTCAAGCTGTCGCGCGAAGATCTCGACAGCCAGGTGAGCTACAAGGAAATGGTCAAGTTTCAGTTGCTGCGACCGCAGAAACGTCGCGGCGGCGACCGGGACGTGAACTGAATCTTCGATGCGCCACCGTTACCGCCATCTCGATCCGAACCTGCTCCAGGCCCTCCTAGATGGCCTGAATATGCAGCGTATTTTCAACCAGCTCCTGCTCGCTTCCGGCGGCGACGCCGAGCAGGCGATGGAATGGATGCGCTACCTGCAGGAGCAGGGCTTCCTGCCCGAGAGTCTCGACCTGGACGACTTCTTCCAGTCGCTCGAAGAAGAGCAGGTCGTGGAGCGCAACGAGGAGGGCGCACGCCAGCTCACCGGCATCGGCGAGCGCCGCATCCGGCGCAGCGCCTTCGAAGAGATCTTTGCCTCCCTGAAACGCGGCTCCACGGGCTACCACCCGATCCGTGCCAGCGGCGATGGGGTCGAGAAGCTACCCGAGACCCGCCCCTACCGCTTCGGTGACGAGCTGCACCACATCGACATGGCACGGTCGTTCCACAACTCGCTGAAGCGCAACTTCGGTCACCTCAGCCTGTCGGAAGATGACTTAGAGGTCCACGAGACCGAGCATCTGACCAGTTGCGCCACCATCGTCGCCATCGACATCAGCCATTCGATGATCCTCTACGGCGAGGATCGCATCACACCGGCGAAGAAAGTCGCCCTGGCGCTGACCGAGCTGATCCAATCCAAGTATCCCAAGGATCACCTCGGGGTGATCCTCTTCGGCGACCGCGCCGAGCCTCTCTTCCTCTCCGAGCTGCCCTACATCGAGGCCGGGCCTTACCACACCAACACCCGCGAGGGCCTGCAGCTGGCGCGCAATCTACTCGCGCGCCAAAAGCAGCCCAACAAGCAGATCTTCCTGATCACCGATGGCAAGCCCTCGGCGATCACCGAAGGCGACAAGATCTACAAGAATCCTTTCGGTCTCGACATGAAGATCGTCAACCTGACTTTGGAAGAGGCCGACCTCTGCCGCCGTCAGGGGGTGGTCATCACCACCTTCATGATCGCCACCGACCCGACGCTGAAATCCTTCGTCGAGAAGATGACCCAGATCAACCGCGGTCGCGCCTTCTTCGCCTCGCCCGACAACCTGGGCGAGTTCATCCTCGCCGACTACATCAAGAATCGCCGCAAGCGGGTGCGGTGAGGCGCGCGGCGCTGCGTTGCGCCGCTGACCGATTCGATGCTCTTCAACAGTCTCGAATTCGCCGTCTTCTTCGCCCTCGCTTTCGGCGTCTATTGCCTTCTCCCACACCGGGCTCAAAACCGCTGGCTGTTGCTGGCCAGCTATCTCTTCTACGGCGCCTGGGACTGGCGCTTCCTGGGCTTGATCCTGGTTTCGACTGTCGTCGACTACCGGGTCGCGATCCATATGAGCCGGGTCGAGGTGCCTCGCGTTCGGAAACGGCTGCTGGCGCTCAGCGTGGCGACCAATCTCGGGATCCTCGGAACATTCAAGTACGCCGGCTTCTTCCTCGACAGCCTGGCTCAGCTCGCCGCCAAGGTCGGGCTGACGATCCCACCCTTCGCTCTACAAATCGTGCTGCCGGTCGGCATCTCTTTCTACACCTTCCAGACCCTGGGCTACACCATCGACGTCTATCGGGGGCGCGTCCGACCGACCCGTGACTTTCTCGATTTTGCCCTCTTCGTCGCTTTCTTCCCGCAGCTCGTCGCCGGGCCGATCGAACGTGCCGCACGACTGCTGCCGCAGATTGCAAAACCCCGGCGAGTCGACCTCGCGGGTCTCACCGACGGCGCCTGGCTGGTGCTCTGGGGCCTGTTCAAGAAAGTCGTCATCGCCGACAATCTCCAGCATCTGGTCACCATGGTGTACGCACCCGGAGCCGACCCGCAATCGGCCGAGGTATGGCTCGCAACCTACGCCTTCGCGGTCCAGATCTACTGCGACTTCTCGGGCTACACAGACGTCGCCCGAGGCATCGCCCGCATGCTGGGCTTCGAGCTGATGCTCAATTTCAACCTGCCGTACCTGGCGGTGAGCCCGGCGGATTTCTGGCGCCGCTGGCACATCAGCCTGTCGAATTGGCTCCGGGACTACCTCTACATCCCGCTCGGCGGCAATCGCGGCGGGCGTCTGCGCACCTATCGCAACCTCCTGCTGACCATGCTCCTCGGCGGCCTGTGGCACGGCGCCGCCTGGACCTTCGTCGCCTGGGGCGCCTACCACGGGCTGCTGCTGGCGCTCCACCGCGCCGGACGCCAAGTCCGGCGCCGCCTCGCACCGTCGGCAGGGCTTGCCCGCCTCGTAGGGCGTCTGGCTGCCATCGTCCTTACTTTTCACCTGGTCTGCCTCGGCTGGCTCCTCTTCCGCGCCGAATCGCTGCCGCTGGCGATCGATCTGCTCGCCGCCCTCGCCGGCCCCTGGCAGACCGGCCTCGCCGGCGAGTGGCTGCTGCCCTTCGTCGCTCTCGTAACACCCCTCGCCCTGATGCAGGCGGCCCAGGCGGCGAGCGGCGATCTCGAGGTCGTGGCGCGCTGCCCGGTACTGATCCGGGCCCTGATCCTCGCCGGCTTGATCCTCGCTATCATCGTCTTCGGAGAAGACTTTGGCCAAGCCTTCATCTACTTCCAATTCTGACCCCTCCCGCCGGGCGCTCGTCGCCTGGCTTCTGGCGCTGGCGATGGTCCTGGCGGTGGACCGAATCGCCCTTGGCGACGGCGGCCTGTGGCAGGCACTGTCCGAGCGGATCGATCCGCACCATCGTTTCGAGCGCGGCATCGTTCGCGATCGCCTCGAGCTACGCCGAATAGGCGGCGTCGAGCCGCACCGGCAGCGGGTCTTCGTGGTCGGCTCGAGCCGGGCAGTGGCCGGCTTCCGCCCCCGACTGGTCGCTGAATCGCTGCCCGAAGAGGCGGCCTTCGGTTTGATCGCCCATGGCGGCTTCACCACCTTCGAAATGCGCTCCATGGTCGCCGACATGCTCGCCGCCGAGCCCGACGCCGTCGTCTTCGTGCTGTCCGAGCTCGAGATCAACACACCGCTGCGGATCCTCGCCCAATCGAGCTTCTCGAGCTTGCCGGCGATCGGCGACCTGGTGGCCGCGGTGGGGCCGCGCTTCGCCTTCGCCAACCGACAAATCCTCTACCGCCTGGCGGCGGCCAACCTGCTCAACGCCTACCGCTATCGCCAGGTGCTCGATCGCGCCTTTGCCGGCCGCTGGCGCCGCTTCGCCGCCAGCGACCGGCTGACGCAAGGCCGAGCGCCGCGGACACCGATGATGATCCTCTCCGCCGACGCTCGCAAGACCCTCGGACGGCGCAGCCGTCAGCGCCTGCTGGCAACGGCGAAAGCGAGTTTTCCCGACACGCCGGAGCGGATCGTCGAAGAGAGCTTCCGGCGGGTGGTCCGGATCGCCCGCGGCGATCACGCCACC
The DNA here is from genome assembly GCA_039029035.1 of Acidobacteriota bacterium. GTDB lineage: Bacteria > Acidobacteriota > Thermoanaerobaculia > Multivoradales > J023 > JAAELT01. The sequence goes on from JBCCGX010000012.1 coordinate 10,692, forward strand.
ATCCAGCAGGACTTCGTGCGCCGCAGCATCGGCCGGCTCGCCGCCGCCGGCGCCCGCGTGGTGATCGTCGAAGCACCGCTTCACCCCCTCGCCGAGCGCCTCTACGATGTCGCCGCTCGTGACGACTTCTTGACCTTCGCCGCCGACCTGGAACGCGATTTCGGAGCGCGCCTGATGCCCCTCGAGGCTATCGGCGCCTTCACTGGCGAAGACTTCACCGACCTGATCCATCTCGGCGAGAGTGGCGGCATCCGGCTGACCCGCCAGATCGTTGGCACTGTTGGCGAAATCCTCGAGATCAGTCAGCCGAAGGCCGAGTGATGGCGCTCTTCCAGGTCGAGCACTTCGCTGTCCTTGCGGCTCCAGCCGGCAGCGATTGACAAGCCGACGGCTTCCCGCTAGCCTCCGCCGCGAAAAGCGGAGGCCCCATGTCAACCGTCCATCGCGTCATCAACCCGCAGGTCCTCGCCGACAAGGAACGGCTGGCCACAGCATTCCGCTCGGCGCGTTTCTTTCGCCACGTCGTGATCGACGATTTCCTCGCCGGCGACGTCTGCCGAGGCTTGGTCGACGAGTTCCCGGCCTTCCAGGAGGCCAACGCCCTCAACGAGCTCGGCAAGGTCGGGCAAAAAGCTTACCGCCAGGACGTCGACAAGATCGGCGGGAATTATGCCCGGCTCGACCGCTGTCTGCAGTCGCGCGGCTTTCTCGATCTGATGAGCGAGCTGACCGGCATAGGCGAGCTGCTCTACGATCCCGACTACGCTGGCGGCGGCACCCACGAGAATATCGACGGTGCCGAGCTCGATGTGCACGTCGATTTCAACTTCCACCCCAACATGACCTGGCATCGCCGGCTCAATCTGATCGTTTTCCTGAACCCCGAGTGGGAGGCGAGCTGGGGCGGTTGCTTCGAGGTCCACCGTGACCCCTGGTCGCCGGGAGAGAACGAATTCGAGCGTGTCGTGCCGCGCCTCAACCGGGCCGTGATCTTCGAAACCACCGAAGTCTCTTGGCACGGTTTTGACCAGATCACCCTACCGGCCGACAAGCGAGATCTGTCGCGCAAGAGCTTCGCTCTGTACCTCTATACCAACGAGCGCCCGGCCGAAGAGATCGCCCCGGCGCACGCCACCGTCTATGTGCCTCGGCCGCTGCCCGAACGTTTCACCGACGGCACCCTGCTGCAACCGGAGGACACCCGGACGCTGCACACCGCCATCGCCCGACGAGACCAGCAGATCGCCTTTCTCTACCAGCGGGAGAAAGAGCTCTCGGCGCGCATCACGAAGCTCACCAGCCTGGTCCACGAGCGCCTGCCTTTACGCGGCTACGTGCGCCAGGCCGGTGCCGCCACCGGGCTATGGGAAGACCTTTGGGCTGGCGAGGAGGTGAGCCTGCGATTCATCAGCCAGCGGCCGGTGGAGCGCATCGTGGTCGAAGGCTTCGTGCCCGAGCTCTTGCCCGCCGGCCGGCCGCTGGTGGCCGAGGTCGGTGACGCCCGCTTCACCACGGAGCTCGGCCACGGTGCCTTCGGCTGGCGGCTCGACGTGAGCCTCGAAGCGGACCGCGAGCAGGGTCTGCGCCTGTTGTGCCCCGAGACCTGGAACCCGCACCGCGCCGAAGTTTCCGGCGACGCACGAGATCTCGCCTTCGTCTTGACTGCGCTCACTTTCTACTGACCGGGCGGCGGGTCGGATACCCCTCGCGTCACTCGATCTCGACTCGCCGCAGCTCGAAGACGACGCAATGCTGGAGCGCGTCTCCGACGTAAACATAATCCGCCGACTCGAAACGCACGCTGAGGTAGGGCTTCCGAGCCGCACTGGCGGGAAGCGGAAAGGAGACGTCGATCGGCCTCCCCGCCTGCAGCTCGAGCTCGCCGACTCGATCGGCGTCGACGAAGACGCCGACCCGCCCCCCGTCGAGCTCGGGCCGCGGCAAACCCCGGCCGATGACCCGCAGCCGCTGGCCGTCGTTCTTCAGAATCATCGAGGCGTAGGGCGAGATCCGCCCCTCGGGGTCGACGCCGCCGTGGATCTGGGCCGCCGCCGAGTCGTCGAGCCGTGCCAATTCGAGGCTGGCGGCGATTCGCCAGCGCGGCATTTCGGGCTGGCCTCCGGCTTCGCGCCGGCCGGCCTCGGCGATCGCAGCAAAGGCCGCCTCGGCGGCTGGCAAGGGCTTGAGATCGATCTCCGGCAGTAGGCGATCACGAACGATTAAATGATAGAGAACCAGGGCGACGCGGTGATGGCCTTCGCCGTTCCAATGCGAGTTGCTCGGCGACACCCAATACGCCGGATCGAGGCCGAAGTCGCTCGCCAGGTAGATCGCAGTCTCCGCCGGCAGATGGCGCCCGATGTGCTGTCGGGCGATCGCCAAAAGCTGGCGATAGTGCAGAACCAGGCGGTATTCCGCGCCGCGGCGAGCGAGCAGGCCAGCCAGGTGCCGGAGATCCTCCACCGCCTGCTGGTAGCGGCTGAGGCCTTCGTAATCGATGCCCCAACGCAGATAGCCCGGCTGGGCCGTGCCGTGGACCCGGATCGGGAAAGCGGCGTCGACGATCGAGTCGGCGCGATGGCGCAGCTGGGTCGAAAACCGCCCCGGATTGCCGAAGCCCCGGACTCCTGCGGAATCTGCGACATCGTTGGGCACTGCGAGTTGGATCACCAGATCGGGATCGAGGTCACTCAGCATACGCCTGGCGTAGGCGACCTCGGCGCGGATGTTCCAGCTCGGAATACCGACGTGCACGCACTCCAGCAGCCCCGAGAAACCGCGCGCGTGCTGGGTCAGCAGAAGCTGCAGATGGGCTCCCAATCGCTCCTCGGGGAGGACTCCGCTACCGTGGACGAAGGAGTCGCCGAGCAGGACCACCCGCACCGTACCCTCCGGCTTGGGCAAGGCAAAAGCCCGCTCGCGCAGCCCTAGGCGATTCGATGACACCAGAGTCGCGCTGCCCGGTCGCTGATCGAGCTTGGGTTGCAGGACCCGACCGACATCCCCGTCGACATGCGCGTCGTAGAGGTGCGAGCTCGCCTCCACCAGTCGGGCAACCGCCTGTTCGCGCAGCTCGGGGTGCGCCAGCAGCCTATCGGCATCGAGCTTCGGCGACTTCGGGTGGAGGAGCAGGTAGACGATGCCGGACGCTAGCGCCAGGCTTGTCAGCGTCAGGCCTCCGATGATCCGGCGAGCGGCTCGAAGCGCGGGATTCATCGCTCGATGGCCACCCGAAGCAGTTCGAAGACGACGCAGTGTTGCAGAGTCGCTCCGGTGTAGACATAGTCGGTGGACTCGAAGCGAACGCTGAGATAAGGGCGCTCGGCCGCCGCGGCTGGCAGCGGAACATCGACCTCGATCGGCTCGCCGGCCCTGAGCTCGAGCTCGGCGAGCGCCCAGGCGTCGACTGAGACCCTCACTTGGGCGCCATCCAGCTCGGGGCGAGGCAAGGCCCGGCCCGAGACCCGGAGTCGGCGGCCGCCGTCGTTGCTCAAGACCATCGAGGCATAGGGGGAAACGAGACCTTGTGGGTCGACGCCGCCGTGAATCTGCGACGCCTCACGCGGACCAAGCTCGGCCAGTAACAGTTCGGAGCCGATCCGCAAGCGCGGCAGCCCGGCCTCGCCCTCTGCCTCGCGACGGCCGGCGTCGGCTATCTCCTCCAGCGCTGCTGCCGCTTCCGGCCAAGGGTCAGGGGCCAGCCGCGGCAGCAACCCATCGCGGACAATCAACCCGTAAAGCATCCGCGCCATCGCCAGGTGCCCCTCGCGGTTCCAATGCGCGTCGTTCTCTGAGATCCAGTAGCGCTTCGCCATGGCGAAGCTGGACGCGGTATAAACCACTTGCCGAGGGTCGAGGTAGCGCCCGAGATGGCGCAAAGAAGTCGCCAGGTAGTGCTTGTAGTGCAGAACCAATCGGTAGCGACCGCCGCTCGCGGCGACATCACGCGCCAGCCGTTCGAGGCTGGTCACCGCCTCGCGGTAGCGGCCGGCACCCTCGCCATCGATGCCCCACCGCAAATAACCCGACCTGGAGAGACCCAGCACACGGTGGGGAAAACCGGCGTCGATCAGACTGTCGGCTCGGGCACGCAGTTGGGAGGAGAACCTCGCCGGCACTCCGAAGCCGCGGGTAGCGGCAGCGTCCTCGATGTCGTTCGGCAACGAGACATGGATCACCAGATCGGGATCGAGGAGGCTCAGCTGGCGGGTGAGATAGGCGATCTGGGCACGAAAGTTCCAGCTGGGAATGCCGACATGCAGACACTCGACGGTCCCTTCGAAACCTGGCGAGCGCTGTTGCAGCCAGGCTTCGAGGAAAACCCCAAGACGATCCTCGGCGGCGACGCCGTAGCCAAAGACGTAGGAGTCACCGAGAAGCACCACCCGCACTGTATTCGGCGGCTTCGGGAAGGCGATCTCGCTCTCGCGGAGTCCCAGACGGTTCGACGACACCTTGACGCCGCGCCAATCGCGCTCGCGCAGCCGTGGCTGCAAGATCCGTCCGACGTCGCCATCGACGTGGCTGTCGTAGATGCCTCTGCTCGTTGCTGCGAGACGGGCACTGACCTGCTCGCGGAGCTCCGGATCGCCCAGCAAGGCGGCCTCCGACACCGGTGGTACCGGCCGCAGCAGCAGGTAGGCGGTGACGCCGGCCAGAGCCAGGCAGATCAAGGTGAGGCTGAGAACGATCCGATTGGCGGTCGCCAGCCGGTCGTCGGGGTGGCCCGGATCGCGCATCGGGAAACTCGGATCCGACTAGCCGGATCCGGTGGCGCTGGCACAGCACGCGGCGAACCATTCTCGCGTCGCCGCGTCCACCAGAGTGAAGTCGAAGCTCCCCTGCCACGTCTCTGCACGCTGGCGGGTGATCCGTCCGAGGGCGCGCAGTAGTTCCGGGTCGTGCTCTTCGACGAGCCGGATCAAGGCCTCGATGGCGCCCTGGTCTCCTCTCGTCAAGTGGAAAAGCGTCTCGCCGATGATCGCGTTGCGGCTCAATCGGGGCGAGATCGACCAAAACTCAGCCAGCTCACGAGCGTCGGCCGGCGCCAAAGAGACTCCCGATTCGACATAGCCCAACGACTCGAGGATCTTCAAATCCTCGATCTCAGTCGCCGCGGCAGGCACCTCGGGTTCTTCCACCGTCCGCCAGCGCATGCGGTACCCGGGGGTTTGTCGCGGCGGAACGGCCTTCAGAAAGGCGGGAAGAAAGACCTCCTCCGCCACTCTACCGGGCAACTCTTCAGACACCGGCAGACCGAGGGCAGCGAGCAGCGTCGGGGCGATGTCGAGGATCGAGAGGCCTTCGATCTCGCCGCTTTGGAAGTCCGGCCCGGCGGCGAGGAAAATCCCATCCGGCCGATGGCTACCGCTGAGGTGGCGCAAATCCGTCGCTTTGCGGCCGGCGTGCCAGTCTTCGATCGCCGGCCCGAAACCGTGGTCGGAAAGCACCACGACGTTGGCCTCGCTACCAACCGCCGCCAAGAGCTCGCCGAGGTAGGCGTCGGTATCGCGGTAAGCCGTGGGGATGATGTCGCGCAGCAGTTCCTCGTCGAACGGATCCGGCGGCTGCGGGAAGGAGGTCGGGTCGAAGTAGAGCCAGGTGGCATGGCTGGCATGGTCGGGCATGCGCAGGTAGACCATCAACAGGTCGTGTTGGCGCGGCGCCAGGCGCAACGCAGCGCGACGCACCAGCTCCTCCCACACCAGGTGTTTCGCGATCCGTCCGATGACCACTTGGGTCGCCCGATGATAGGGATCCTCCGGTCGGTGGATGGCCGTGTCGTCATAGGGCCAAGGCAAGTACTTGCGGCGCAGCGCCGCGATCTCGTCCGCCTGCTGCAATTCCTCCAGAACCGGCGCCAGCTCCTCTTCCAGAGCCGGCGGATAGATGCCGCCGGCAACCCCACGTCCGGCACGGTCGGAGACCATCGCACCGTGGACTTCCTCGACCGGATGGGTGGCATAGTAGCCCACCACCGCCACCGAGCGATCGTGGTGAGAGGCGACGTTCCATAACGCGGGTACCCGGCGCTGGCGCGAGCTCACCCGCCGCTTGGGACCGTCGACGTAGGGAAATACGTGGTCCAGGACGTTGTGGTGGCGGGCGAAGCGTCCGGTGGCTACGGTGGTCCAAACCGGCGGCGAAGACAAGGGTGGAATCGACACCAGATCGCCGCGCAGGCCAGTTTCGACCAGGCGCCGAAAGTTCGGCAGCTCACCACGGGCGATCATCGGATCGATCAGGTCCCAGGTCGCACCATCGACGCCCAGCACAATCAGCGGTCGACGCTGAAAGTCGCCGGCGTCCGCATCCGCCACTTCATCGCTCTCGCCGGCTCCGCCGCAGCCCCACGGCACCGCAAGCAGAAGACAGAAGACGAGCAGCCAGGACCGTCCCAGGGGCTGATTTCGCACCGCGGGATCGTAGCATACCGATAGGTCCCCGGTACCCGGGTAGATCTCGGCTCATCCAGGGTAGACTTGCGGTTCTCAGGTGTTGCCGACGCTCGAACCCGAAGCATGGACTCTAGCGAACCCCAGAATCCGCCCCACGCGGCGAACGAGGTGCAGCGTCAGCGTGGGAGGACCGACGCCGAGCCAGCGGACTACCGCTTCCCCCGCGCCTTCTACGTTCTCGCGCCTCTACTCTCGCTCGCTGTCAGCCTGGCAGTGATCGAGGCTGCCCTGCGCTGGGTCTTTCCGGTGCCCTTCGCCGCCGAGAGCAATATGTATTACGAGCCGGATCCTCATACCGGCTTCCGGCTGAAGCCCAACAGTGTCGGTCAATTCGTCGGCGGCTTGAGTGCCGCGGTCAATCGCCACGGCCATCGCGACGCGGAGGTCCCCGTCACCAAGCCGGCGGGCGAGTATCGTATTTTGACCCTGGGTGACTCGTTCACCATGGGAGCCAACGTCCCACAGCCGGCGATCTATACCGAGGTCTTGGAAGACCTGCTACGGCAAGAGATCGGCGGCCCGATCGAGGTCGTCAACACTGGCGTCGGCGGCTGGGGCCCGTTTCAATACGCCCAGTACTATGAGTACTATGGCCGCCGCTTCGACCCCGATCTGATCCTGGTCGGATTCTTCGTCGGCAACGACGCCTTCAGCCCAGCCCGCAGCACCGACGAAGTACTGACCGCGGTACGCGGCCGACGGGTTCGCCCGACGGAAAGAGAGCGGCCGCAACTCGAGCTCAAGATCTGGCTCTACGCCCATTCCGGCCTGGCCCGTCTGTACTTCAACCGCCACTTGCTGACGCTGACCGAGCGTCAACTGCGCCCGCGACAGGAGCGCCGGCTGAAAGGCGGCCCGGAGCGCGACAGCGCGTCCTTCACCGAACGCTACCTCGGCGTTCAGCGTAAGCGCCTACAGCGCATCCACCGGCGTGAGAACGAAGAGACTCGGCGCCAGAACCGGAATGCCGTCGCTCAGATCGGTCGCATCCAGACCCTGGCCGAGAAGGATGCGATTCCCCTGCTCGTCGTACTGATTCCCGACGAGAACCAAGTCAACCGCTCGCTCTTCGAGGCCTTGGTGGACACCGCACAGCGCGATCTTTATGATCTGGCCATGCCCCAGAAGCTCTTGCACCGGATGTTTGCCGAGCAGCCAATCGAGACACTGGACCTTCTGCCCTCGTTCCTCGCCGACGAACGCCGTCTCTACATGAACGACACCCATTGGAACGAGGCTGGCCACCGGCTGGCGGCGGGCCGGATCTTCGATCACATCGCACCCCGAGTGCGGCGGCTGGCAGCAGCGTCCTGAGAATCGACGAGGCGGGAAACGACGATGCCCGACACACCGCCAGGCACCACCGAGCTTTCAGCATCGTCAACTGGCGACAGAGTCTGCCCGATCTGCGATCTGCCGCCGGTACCGGCTGATCGAATTGCCGAGCTCGAGGTCAACCACACCAACCGACGACACCTCGCTCGCCAGTCTTACGATCTGACCTACTGCCCCTGCGGCGAGCTGATCTACCTTTCCCCCGCGCCGTCGCCGCCTGACATCAACAGTATGTACGCCGAAAGCGACCAGTTTCGCCGCGACACTCCGGAAAGCCCCTACCGCGGCGAACACGGCACCGCGGTTCTCGAGTACACCACATCGCGGCTCGCCTCGATGGTGCGCTACATGGGAGGTGATTTCTCGCACCGTCTGCGGGTGCTGGAGGTCGGCGCCGGCCTGAGCTGGATGTGCCGTGCGGCCAAGATCCTCGACTGGGAGCACCTAACCGTCGCTCAGGATCTCTCCGACGAAGCCGTGCAGGAGTGCCGCTGGGTCGATCACTACTACGTGGAAGATGTTCTGGAGCAGTGCTCGGTCGACACCCACGGCCCGTTCGACGTCATCTCGATGACCCACGTTTTCGAGCATCTGGTCGAGCCGCTGGCCATGTTGCGGCGGTTGGCGGAGCTGCTGGCAGCACCTGGGCTGATCTTCGTCACCGCCCCCCATCGACCGTCGGGCTGGCAGCGCAGCGCCGACGTCGAGACCTGGCGTACCTGGTCCTACAATCACACCCCGGCGCATTTGCAGTACTTCAGCCGCGGCAGCTTCGCCAACGCGGCCGAGGCCGCTGGCCTCGCGGTCGCCTTCTGGGATGACAGCCACGAAGACGGCCAGGCCTTCGAAGGCTGGCTGCAGCTAATCCCCTAGGTAGCCCAGGGCCTTCAAGGCCTCGATGTTCTCAGCCGAGAGCCCAACGGTCGGTGAGACCCCTTGGACTGCCGCCTGCATCATTGAGCAAGGCTCGCCGCCCATCACCACACCCAGGTCCCGGTGCAGAGTCTTGGTAACCGCCGGCAGCTCGGTCTGTAGATCGCGCAGCTCGCCCGGATCGGCTGCGAGGTCGTAAAGGGTCAGGCTGTGCTCCGGCATGCAGGTCAAGATCAGCTTGTGATCGCCGTTGCGCAGGCTCAACCAGCGCTCTTGACCGCCGGTCATCGAAACGCCGGCAACCCAATCCGGCTCTGTCGTGAGACGGGTCCAATCACGGCCATCTAGAACGCCGTCCGAGGGGATACCGGCGAGGCTCAGGAAGGTGGGGTAGAAATCGACGTTCGAGACCAGGATCTCGGTGCGTGCCGAGCCAGGAGCATCGGGGTGGTAGAGCAACAGCGGGATCCGCACGTGCTCTTCGGTCAGCCGATCGTGCTGAAAGCCGCCGTGCTCCTTGAACTCCTCGCCGTGATCGGAGGTCACGACGATGATCGAATTCTCCAGTAGGCCCATTTCGCTCAAGCCATCGATCAACCGTCCGAAGATCGCGTCGACATAGAGGACCTCACCATCATAGAGGTCCCGGATCCGGGCGATCTCGAGTGGATCGTCGGTGTCGAAGCTGCCGCGAGTCGTTGTCTCGAAGGCCCCCTCGTAGTCTGCGTCGTAGAGATGGGCAGACGAGTCGCGATAGACGTAGGGCGAATGGGGATCGAGGAAGTGAATCCAGGCGAATAGCTTGTGCTGCCTGTTCTGCTCCAGCCAGGCCAGGGAGCTCTCCAAAGTCTCTTCGTCCTGGAGACTCTTGTTGAGCTCGTAGACATCGAAGCCGATGTCAAAGCTGCGCTCCTCGGTCAGCTGCACGTTGTTGATAAAGGCTGCGGTGGCATAGCCGTTCGCCGCGAACCGTACCGCCAAGGTGTCTTGATGCACCAGATTCCAGCGGTGGAAGACCCGATGCGGCAACAAACCGGTAAACGCTGCGGCGAAAGAGGTCGGCGTCACCGGTGCGACGGTGTAGGCACGCTCGAAGAGGGTGCTCTTGGCAGCGAAGGCATCGAGGCGTGGGGAGGTCGGTCGCGAATAACCGTAGACCCCCAGGGCGTCAGCGCGCAAGGCGTCGAAACTGATCACGATCACGTTGACATCAGGACGCACCGGCAGGCGCTGCTGCAAGGCCATCTGTGGCGAGGCCGTCTGCGACGAGGCGAGGCGCTCCGATCCGGAGGGTGTCGTTTCGCTGCCGCAGCCCGCCAAGAGGAACAACCAGGCAATCCCCTGGAGCACAGGGAAAGCTCGGCCGTCGGCTCGTCCTGACAAGCCGGATGAACAACGCAAGCGCCTCTGCATGGGCGCCAGTGTGACATGTCTCGCGAGGGTCGTCCAGGCTCCTCCGCAGGCCATTGCAGCCGGCTGGATTGCGACCATGCCACGTTGCGACGGCGTGAGGGTTGCGGCTACACTAGCCTGGTCATTAATCTCCCTCCTAGTCGGACCTGGCGAGAATCTGACGCGTTTGTCCTCGTACTGGAAGATCAGGAAATCCCTATGAAAAGAGAGATGTTGTTCCTCGGAGGCGCTGTCCTCGCCGGTCTGCCGTACAGCCCCACTTTCGCCCAGACCGAGAGTGCGGCGCTTCTCACTGCAGGCGAGCCAGAAGCCCCTGCGGTGGTCGAAGCCGAACCCGCGGCGACGGCCAAGGGGCCCGAGATGCCGAACATCATTTTCATGCTCATCGACGACGAGCGCGCCCTCGAGCTCGAGCTCGGCTTCGGCCGCAGCCTCCCCACCTGGGATTCGGCACTCGAGGCCGAACTCGTCGACAAGGGAACGACGTTCGAAAATTTCTTCAACAGTACCGCCTACTGCTGCCCGTCCCGCGCCTCTTATCTCACCGGGATGTACTCACACAACCATGGCATCTGGGGCAACAACTACAATGTCTCGCTGGGCAACGGCGGGTGGAGACGCTTCTGGGAGCTGGGACACGAGAACAACAGCGTCGGGAAATGGATGCAGGATGCCGGCTATCAGACGGTGCTGATCGGCAAGTTTCTCAACCAATACCCCAACAAGCCGAGCAACTTCCTGCCCGAAACCTACGTTCCGGCAGGCTGGCACGAGTGGTACGGCTCCTTCACCAACGACTTGCCCTTTTCCTATTTCAACTTTCGCATGAATCAGAACGGCGAAGTGCTTCGATTCGGCGAGACCGAACCGGCCTATCTCACCGACATCGAACGCGATCTGATGGTCGACTACATCCAGCGCAACGCCCAGAGCGGGCAACCGTTCTTTATGTACCTGGCACCGTTCGCCCCACACGGGCCGATCGAGGTGGCACCGCGGCATCTGGGAATGCACTCGATCCCCGATCCTCCGACACCGCCCTCGTTCAACGAAGCAGATCTGAGCGATAAGCCTCTGTACGTTCAAGAAGGAGGCTATATCTTTCCCTCCTTTTGGTCCTCCGGTTGGGATCAGCGGCTCGACATGAGCCTCGCTCTCGACGAAATGATCCGCGCCCTGTTCGATACTCTGGCCGCTGAGGGGGTGCTGGACAACACTTACGTCTTCTTCACCTCGGACAACGGTCTGATGTGGGGCGAGCATCAGCTCGACGGCAAGGCCGTACCCTACGAGGAGTCGATTCGCTTCCCGCTTCTGGTGCGGGGCCCGGGGGTCGCCGAAGGCATCACTCGCAACCAGCTGGTCGCCAACGTGGACGTAGCCCCGACTCTGCTCGAGATCGCCAATGCCGCGATTCCTGCCAGCGTCGACGGCGAATCGATCCTCGGGTTGATCCAGGGCGAATCGCAGGCTCTCGACAACTGGCGCGACGGAGTGTTGGTGGAGTTGAATATGGCCGGGCCGTCCCGCGGTGAGGACGAGGAGCCGGTCGTCCTAGGCGGCGAGGTCGATATCGTTCCGAGCTACCAAGCGGTACGCACCCTCGGCCATATGTATATCGAGTACGAGACCGGCGAGCGTGAGCTCTACGATCTGGTCAACGATCCGTACCAGATGGAGAGCCAGCACGACTCGGCGCCGGCGACAGTCCTCGAAGCCTTGCAGAAGCCGCTGAACGCGCTCAAGGACTGTTCCGGCGCAGACTGCGCCGCGGCCTCGCGACTCGGCGCGCCAACCCAGATGCCGAAAGCAGAATTCGCCTACCTTTGTCACCTGTTGTTGTGTGACTTCGACGCCTCGGAGTCCTTCGACCTCGATGGGACGCTCGTCGGATTCGAATGGGACTTCGGTGACGGTCAGGTGGGCTCCGGCATCAGTGTTCAACACACCTTCTCCGTAGCTTCGACTTTCGACGTGACCTTGCGCGTGATCGACGACGCGGGTGGCTTCGGCACCAACTCTCAATCGATCACTCCGATCGTCGAAATCTTCGAAAACGGCTTCGAATCCGGCGATACCTCGCTCTGGGGCGGCCACAGCGAGCCCTAGGCACGGTTCGCTGCCTGCCGATCTCCGGCCAGCCGCTCTCAGCACACCGCGGTCGTCCATCGGCACCGCTCTGAGCCCGTTGCATCGCCAAGGCTCGATAAGCTTCTCGAGCATTGGAATCGGCTATACTTTCGCCAGCGGGGGTCACGGGCGCCCAGGCGGAAGGAGCATCGTGCCGGACAACGATCAAGGTCGGACAGCAAGTACAGCCACCCGCGAGCAATTCGATCTCTCGGCTGCCCCGCATCCCGATCTGACGACGCCTCGGTCCTTTGTTCCGCTTCTGCAACTGTTCGAGGAGGATCATGCCAAGCGTAGGGTCCCGGCGGAAGACGGCGTCGCGCAGCACGAGAGGGTGGCGCGCCTCGCAGAGCTAGAGAGCCGTCTGCCCGCACTGGAAGCCAAAGAACTCGAGGCTGCCAGCCTCCACCGCGATTTGGCGACCCGTGATGAGCTCGTCGCCAACCTTCGCCACGAACTCGCTGCCCGCGAGGGGACGATCGGCAAGCTGAGCGAGGCCAACGACCGGCTACCCGAGCTTCGTCAGCAAGTTGCCGAACTGGAGCGACAGGTCGAGCATCTGCGCGAGAGAGAGCAGCTGATCCCGAGGCTCGAGTTTCAGATCACTGCCCTGCGGGAGATCGAAAAAGGCATTCCCGAGCTTCGTCGGCAGATCGCTGAGCAGGAACAACAGATCGAGACGCTGCGCCAGTCCGAGGAATGCATCCCGAAACTGGAAAAGCGGATCGCCGAGCTCAGGCAGGAAGCGCGGCAGATGCCCCACCTGCGGGTCGAGCTCGAGCGACTTCGGGAGGAGGCGAGCGAGATCCCACGGCTTCACGCCGAAACCGAGAGGCAAAGAGCCGAGCTCCACACCGCCTCCGGTAGCCTCGAACGTCAGCTGCACGCTGAGACCGAGGAGCACAGAGCCCAGCTGTGGGCCGAAACCGAGCGACAGCGAGCCCGATTGCACGCCGAGACGGAGCAACAAAGAGCTCAGTTGCAGGCTGAGATGCAGCAGCAGCGCGCCTTGGCGCGGCGCGCCGAAGAGGCGCGTCTGCGAGCCGAGCAGCATTGTCGCACGCTGCAAGAATCAACTTTCTGGCGACTCACCGGGCCGCTCCGGTGGACGCTGGATCGTTTGCGCGGCCGGAGAGCTCGATGACGTTACCGATTGTGCGAGTGGTCTTCGTGCAGTACGACCGTCGGAAGTATGCGCTGGCGCTCGAGAGACTCGTCGGCCTGCTGACCCGTTTGCAGCGGTTCGATTTCGAGATTCTGGTGGTCGACAACGCTCATCCGGGCGATTGGCAGCACGACGTATCCGCCAAGATGACCCAGATCGGTGGCGACAACTCGGCCTGGGAGTTTTCTGCATTCGACCGCGGCGTCGCGTTCCTTGCCGACCGTCAACCGGCAACGTCCCTGTACGTCTTCGCCACCGACGCGTTCCTGGCCTACGGAGCGGAGTACCTGGAGCTGATCGACGATGAGACGTTGGCGGCCTGCGTCGATCTGCAAGCAGCCGTGGGTTGGGTCGACAGCTTCGGCCATAGGCTCGAGCTTCTCGGCCACTCTTACCGCGACTGGGCACGCACCAGCCTGCTCTTGCTGCCGTCTGCCACCGTCTCCACCTTCTCCCCTCTGGCGACGCCGTTCGCTTCAGCAGCAATCTTCGGCACCAGCTGTGAGGCGCCTTTTCTTCCGTCCGCACCCCTGAGCCAACAGCTACGCCAGCGACTCCTCGCCTGGTTGACGAGACAGCCGACCGAAGTCGCGCTCGAGGAAGTCTGGCATTCGCAGATCGACCTCGACGATACAACCCTGCCTTTCTTCACCGCCAAGGCCAGCGCCATCCTGCGCGAGCATCTACTCTCGGCACGTCTACAGGCCGCAGGCGTTCCATGTTACGACTTCCGTCTCATCCGGCGCCTGATCGACAATAGCCGCCGCGCTGGCGACATGACCTCCGAAGAACGCGGTCGATGGCAGTGGACGGCCGGCATTGACGCCCAGGTCACCCCACCTCCGCGTTTCCACATCGAGACCTTCGACGCGCCGAAAGTCAGCGTTCACGGACTCCCATCGTCGCTCAGGATCAGCGGCTGGGTCAAAACCACGCCGCAAGTGCGCGAAGCCGCCTTGCGCTTCTCAGGAGGGCTGATCCTCGGCATCCGCTGCGATATTCCGCGGCCTGATGTTCGAAGCTCGATCTCCGACAGCAGGCACTTGGCTTGCGGCTTCGAGCTCGAAACCGACCTTGGCGATCTACCCCCGGGGAACCACCGCGCCGAATGGTACGTTCCCGGAACCGACTTGCTCAAAGAGCTCGGCACGATCCACATTGTCGAGCAGTTCCAGTTCGATCCCGAGCGACTATTTCTACCCGCCGCCGCCTACCCTGGCTCGAGGCTACCCATCGCCTTTGACGGCTTGCTCCTGTGTAGCCAACCTCTACGCAGCGTTGCAGTCTATTGGGACGGGGTCGAGACAAGCCTCGAAACGGTTTTCGTCGCGGCTCCGGCACAGCCCAACGGTATGCGCTCTTACCGAGTCTCATCGAGTGGGGAGATTCCCTATCGCCGCAAGAAGCCTCAGCATACCTTCGAGGTCCGCTTCGAGTCGATCGAAGGGCTCGTCTCGAGCTGGAGGCAGTTCCACGTCCTGCAGAACGAAGCCGTCCTGCCGCATTCCATCTCCATCCGGACACTCAGCGACTTCGACAGCCGGGACGGCTCGGTCGAGATCCGACTCCGGGGTGCGGTTCTGTCGGACAGCAGTAAGGATTCTGTTGTCCTGCTGTGCGAAGGACGTACCGTTGCCCAAGGGACCCTGGAAGACCCGGATAGGGAACAACCGGCGATTCACTGGTTCGATATTCAGACCGTCTCGCACGACCTCAGCCCAGGTCTGTGGAGATTCTCCCTGGCACTGCAGCGCCCCGACTCGACGGCACCAGAGATCTTCGCCCGCTGGCAAAACCGGATCGATAAAACACAGCCGACCTTCCACACCGAAACCATCGCCGCCCGGCTACTGCAAGACCCGCCTGGCAGCCATCTTCTGCAACTCTCGGGCTGGGTCGAGAATCATCTCTTTGTCGACCACATCGACGTTCTACTCGACGAAAAAAAGGTAGCCTCCGTGACCTGCAACGAGCTGCGGAAAGATGTCGCAGAACACTTCGGTCAGCCGCTGATTCAACGTCAGGGGTTCCGTGACGAGATTCGCCTCGAAGCTGAACCAGGGGACCATACTTTGAGCCTGGTCGCGATCCAGGCTGATCGAGCTTCAGCGCGCTGTGACGAGAAGGTTACCTTCCCCAAACCCCGGACTGCCAGTTTTGCGATCGAATCGGAGGTCCTCGACGCTCTCACTCGAACGACGGAGCACGACTTTTGGGGATCGATTACGATCCGCGGTACCGCCTTTACCGCTCTGACCGACTGCATCGGACGCCTTTTCGTCGCCGGCGAGCTAGCCGACGAGCAACCGCTGGCTTCCGGTGTTCCCTTCGAGCTGCGATTCATTCCTAAGCGCTCCGGTACCTACCCTATCCGAGCGCTGTTCAGTTCGGGTGAGCAGACGCTCTACGACTCCTTCCACAAGGAAGCTGTTTTCGACTCACTCGCCTTGCCCGACGAATTGATAACGGGTCTCGATCGCTTTGTCGAACGATTCAACATCCGGCAGGCGCTCGGCATCGCGGCAACCACAAAACAGATCGGCCGCAGACTGGTCGTGAGGCGGGGCAAAGATTTCCCCGTATTTCTAGATGTTTGGCGCAAAATCTCGGGAGCGCTCTCCACCGAGGCCGCGGAGACGCCGGAACCACTCACCGTTAGCGAGGACGAGCTCGCCAACTGGGAAGCTCCGGCTGAGAGTTCGCTCGAAGTGCTCTTCGTTTCGTGGGAGGTTCCGTGCAGTCGGCACGGCGGCGGTGTCTGGATGATGAATCTTCTCTCCCTGCTTGCCGAGCGACACAAGATCACTGTCGTCCACAGCTACGGTCTGGGCGAAGAGAGCTGGGCCGACGAGCTGCGACCACTCGTCTCCAAGGTCATCAGTGTCCCCCGGCATTCCGGTACCTATGATGGTGATACCAAGATCCCCGGGCACCTTTATGCCGATTATTCTGCTGAGCTGCGCCTGGCCGTCGAGAGGGAGCTCTTGACGGGCCGCTACGACATCGTCGATTACGAGTACAGCCGGATGTACACACACATGTCGAACGAGGAGGACACACCTCGCTTGCTCACTATTTTCGAGGAAGGCTTCGCGGCCAAGTTGCTGGCTTGCTCGGAAACACGAGGGAACGACGTCGAGAGGAGCGATCACTTACACGATCTGCTCGAAGAATTCTACTTCAGGGCCCATGTCCTACCGCGCGCTTTTCGCCACTTCATCGCAGTGACCGAGGAAGATGCGAAATCCATTCATTCGTTTCTCGGCGACGCCAAGGTCTTCGTCAACACCATTGGCGTCGATGTCGAGAAGTTCGCTCGCCCTCGAGAATTTTCTGCCCCCGAAGACATGCCGTCCAATGCCTTCGTGTTCCTCGGTAACTACCGCCACCCACCGAACGTCGAGGCAGCAGTCTTTTTCGCCGAGAAAGTCATGCCCGGGCTGCGGACCGCGCGCCCCGAAGCCGAGTTCCTCGTTCTTGGTGCTCACCCGAACCAGCAGGTCCAAGACCTGGCCGAGCTCGAAGGCGTC
>JBCCGX010000013.1:0-27039 GCA_039029035.1 Acidobacteriota bacterium
TGGTGACGGCGACGGGGACGACAGCGTCGCCAGCACGGCGGTGGTTTCGGCAGCGATACAGCGGGCGCGGACGATTCCCGAGCCGGCGGTCACTGCCGCTTCCGAAAATGCTGCCGCAGGCGCTGGGTGATGCGCCGGCGGCCACCCTCGAGGTCGATCAGGCCGACCTCGTCCTGACCCCGGATGAACTCGTGAAAGCTCTCGTGGTAGAGCCGGTAGAGAGTCTGCCGCGGGCCGCCCGGCCGCGGCAGGCGATGCAGGAAACTGTCCCAGGCCAGGAGCACCTGAAGAGCGCGGGCGTCGTCGTCGACTCCGCTCAAGTGGCTCAGGACCATCAGGCTCTGGGGCCGGCGGGCCAGGGTGAGGGCGGCGAGGACCCGCAACTGGACGTCGCGCCAGGCCTCGTCCCGAGGCGCCAACATGCGCCGCCAATGGTCCTCGTAGTAACCGCGCAGGCCGGCTGGGATCTCCTCCAGGCTCGCCTCCCGGTAGGCGCCGTCGGCGATTTCGCGCAGCACGTGGTAGAGGTACATGAAGTTGCCCTCGCTACGCCGCGAGAGCTCATCCACGAGGACGGAGCCTGGCCGCTTGTGCCTCTCCAAGTAGGCACGGATGCCCGGTCGCTCGAGCGAGCGTCGCAGGAGCGCTCGCACATCGGCCCGGTTGGCTGCGGAGTCGTGTTCGAGAGGGAACCGGTGCACCGGGCTGCGGAAAAGGAACTGCAGGTCTCTCTGGCGCCGTCTGGTGAGGACGAAAAACATCCCCGGAGGTAGCGTCTCGGGGAGATGTAGCAGATTGGCCTCACCCGGCTGCCGGACCACCTCGTCCAGGGCGTCGACCAGAATCACCAGCGGCTTGCCGGCTCGCACCTCGACGGCGACTCGCTGCAGCAGCTCCTTCAAGAAATTCGGCCCGCGCTCGGCCCGCAGGGTCGAAGGAGGCAGGCCGAAACGCTCGATCAGTTGCGGCGCCAGGTGGGCGTGGAAAGCCGCGGCGTTGTTGAACGCGTCTTCCCTCAGGAAGTTGAAATGGTGCGGATGGCCGTGCCGGCGCACCAGCTCTGCCAACAAAGCGGTTTTGCCGACGCCCGGATCCCCTTCGATCAGGAAGTATCCACAGGGATTGCTGGCGACGAAGGTATCGATCGCCTGGAAGACGTGCTCCCGGCCGACGAAATCGCGGGTGACCGAAGCCACCAGGTCTCCGAAGGTTGCGCTGGCTGGCGGTGGGCTGGCGGCCGACTCCTCCGCCGGCTCCGGTCGCGGAAAGATGTCGCCGCTGCGAGTGCGCAGGAAGAGCACGGGCGTAGCCCATTCGTAGGTCCCGCGCCGGCGGTCGACGCTGTAGATCGCCTTGCGGCTCTCGGCCACGGCGGCCTCCACCGGCGAGCCGTGGGCCAAGGCGCCGTAGAAGGCATCGGCAAAGGCCACCGCCGCGGCATCGGAGATCGGCAGTTGCATGGCCACCACCGCCGGCAAGGCGGAGCGCAGGATCAGCGAGCTCGCCAAGCCGGAGAATGGGTCGACTCCTCTGGACCGGGGTGACACCGCGCCCTGGCAGGTGTTGAGCACCAGCAGCCGTAGCTCGCGGCGGCCGCGCAGCAACACGTCCAGGTCTGCGCCGGTGACCCGGTCGATCCCGCCCTCTGCGGCGCTCAGGAGCACGGCGCCTTGCCCGCGCTCGGCGTCGAATCGCCCATGACCCAGGATGTGCAGCACGTGGGGCTCGGCGTCTGCGAGGGCACGCCGCAAGCCGTCGAGGGAGGCCTCGGGAAGGATTCGGGTCCGGATGTCGCCGTTCGCTTCGAGGGCCGCCTCGATCTGCTCCAGCTCCCGTGTCAGGTCGAGGGGAGCGGTGCCCGCGGGGGCGGCTGCCGCGAGCAGGACGCGCAACGGTCGGGAGGCGGGGTCGAGCCCAGGGTCCTCGGAATCGGGACGCAGCAGGTAGCGCACCACCGGCCGCTCCGGATCGTGGGCCAGGAAGCGCCGGCGGGCGGGGTCGTAGAGCAGCTCCCAGGGCAGCGCGCCGAGCACCGGTTCGTCGGGATCGAGCAGCAGCCTCAGACGCAGCCCATGGCCCTGCCGCGAGGCGGCGCCCCAACGCTGCTGGTAAGCGTCGCGCACACTACCCGCGAACAGCGCCTCGTGCAGCGCGCCGCCGAGGGTCTCGGGACGGTGGACCAAGGCGTGGAAGTCGGAGCCCGGGTCGGCCGGCTCCTGCCCTGGCGCCACGCCGCCGAGACGGATGTAGGCATCGACGGCGGCGAGCAGCTCCGGCACCCGCTCCGGTGGCACGGGGGACGTGAAGACCGCTTCCCCGCTGTCGCCCGAGCCGGGATCGACGCGAGCCCGGTGACCGCCCTTGCCGTCGCTCTCGATGGCGACGGCGAAGTCCTGATAGGTGAGATTGCGCAACACGTGGACCGCTCGCGGGTAGAATACCGGAGGCCCGACAAGAGAGGCGGCAATGTACCACGTTATCAGCCACCTCGCTGGCAGCCTCCTGAGTCCCAGCGTCCGCCAGCAGGGAGCCCGGCACCGGTGAGCTCGATCACGACTCCGGCTTTCCCCGGTCAAGAGTCGCCGCCTGCGGCCACGGGTGCCGAAGCGCAGGCACTGCACGAGCGGCGGGACCGCATCTTCCGGTCTTGGATCCGCCTCCGGAAGGCGTCGGGGATGAAGTCGGGCAGGGTGCACCTGGAGGTCGTGGCGCTCCTGATCTCGATCGCCACCCTGTTCGCGGTCTCGCCGATCGACGCCATGCTGAGCTGGCCGGTGGCGACCGAGGTCGACCAGCTCCTGGTCTTTCTTGTCGGCCCTCGTGGGCTGTGGCTACTCGCCCTGCTGTGTGCCGTCCAGGCCTGGTGCCTCGAGGGAGCGCTGCGCCTCCTGCTGCCGGCTCCCGCCAGGCCACGGGCCTGGCTGCAGGTCTCGCGTTTGCTGCTGGCCGCCGTTCCGATCGCGGGCTTCTATGTCTTCCCGGCCTGGCATTCCCTGGTGCAGTACTGTCCCGCCTGGGCATTCCGCGAGTCGCCGGGCGAGCTCGGCGACTCGCGGCCTCGGCCGTGGCATCGAGTCGCGCCGGATCTTGACGGGATCTGGTTTCGGGTCCCGCTGGTGAGCTGGACGGCACAGGCCCTCTGGGGTGGCGCGGCGCTCCTGTCGGGGCTGTTGGCGGTGTTTTTCTGGGGCGAGTGGCTGCTCTTGAACCCCGAGGTGCCCGGGCGTATGCGACTGGCCAAAGCCAGCGCCTACGCCCTCCACGGCCTCGGTTTCGTCAGTATGGCCTGGGGCCTGTGGAAGGGGCAGCGCGAGGGCACACTGCCCTTCCTCCCCCACCCGGCAGCACCGCTCCTGGCACTGCTCTGGCTCGTGCCGTCACCGCTCTTGATCTTCACCGCCCTGATCGGGACCGCAACGCTCTTCCGCCGCCGCGATCGAGAAGACTCCCTGGTCCGCCAGGCTCTGGAGAAGAAGGGCCAGACGCCCGAGTGGTGGCGCGCCCAGATCAGTCTGCGGGACTCCTGGCGAGCCCAGCCGTGGTGGCGGCGACTGCTGCGGCGCAAGAGCGACCTCGACCGGCAGCCCCATGCCACCGAAACGGCCCAACGGATCCTGCTCTTGGCACGCTTCCAATGCGTCCTCCTGATGCCCGAAGCCATGGTGCTCGCCTACGCCGTGCTCGTAACTCGGGGGGAAGGACTGTTCTTCTTCTCTTTCGTCGTGGCCAGCTTCTCGGTGGGAGTGCTAGCCGCGCTCTCGACGCTGGTGCGCTCGATTCGCAGCCTCTGGCGTTCGGCCGGCGACGGGCCGAATCTGGCTGCGTACACCGCCGGTGGTCAGCTTAGCTTCCTGTCAGGTTTCTTCACCGCATCGGGGATTCATGAGCGAGATCAGGACCTCGTCGGTGGATCGCTGACGATCTTCGCCATCGCTGCTTTGGTGAGCCTGCTCGGGCTTCGACCCTTCGTCGAGGGCTGGCTGCCCTTGCCGAAGGAAGACTCCACTCAAACTCGCCAGGCCGTGCCGTTGGTTGCCCTCCTGGGGGCGGTCTTTCTCGGCGGCATGGCCCTATGGACGCCCTTCGACGGCTGGCAGCGGGCGGACCTGGATCTTGTGTGGATAGCGGTATTTCTCGTCCTTGCCGGTGACTTTGCCCTCGGTCTGGTTCTGGGCCGCTGGCTGTTGTTGCCCTGGAAGCTACAACAGGTGGTGGTGGGCAGGATGCCGTTTCGTACCCGGGTCGAGATGCTCTTCCTGATCGCCTCTGCCCTATTGCCCTTCAGCGGCTTCGTGGTACCGGCCTGGCTGCATCTGAAACGCCGCACTCTGGTTGGGGCCCCACCCCCGGCTCCCTGATGCGGCGACGGAGGCATCAGGCGGCATCGGTTACGGCTTCGATCGGGTGGGGGATCTACAGCGCCGCCAATCCATCCAGCCACGCCCGCAACCGGCGATTGACCTCTTTCCCCCTCGCGGTCTGCCTGACTTCGTCGAGCGGTAGCTCGGTCTCCGGCGCCAGGGTCTGGCGACGGCTTAGCTGGCGCCGCAGCTCGTGGCGCTCGCTGACGGTGAAACGCCAGCGTTCCAGGCAAGCGTCCAGGTCGGGCGGGTCAGCGTGCAGACGCCGCAGCTCCTCCCCCAGCGGAACGCAGCTCTCGAGCCAGGCGTCGACGGTCGGTAGATGGTCACCGATCAGGCGCGTGATCTTCGGCAGGGTCAGGCGCTCGACGGTTTCGCCCGGGCCGTCGGAGACGACCTTCAGGCAGTGGACCAGCTCGGCGGAGGTGAAGCGGCAGGCGGTGGGATAGAACGCGGCGGCTTCCATCTCGAAGGCGCCGGGAGCCTGGTAGCCGAGCTCGGGCTGGTCGACGGTGGTTACCAGGTCACTGTCGCAGGGAGGCAGCGCCACGCGCGGCGGATACCACGTGCCGCCGCTGGCACGGTCACAGATCTTGTGCGCCAGCACGGCTTCCCCCACTTCGCGGCGGCCGTGGCCGGCGATGCCGACATTGAGCCACAGGGCGTGCGCCTCTGAGTCAGTGGCCAGATGCAGGTAGGCCGTGGCGGCGGCTGCGGCCGCCTTGCCGATACCGCAGACGACTAGTGCCGCATCGTCCTGGCGATAGACCGGGAAAGCGGTGTGGGACGGATCGCGCTGCAGCTCGAAGCGCTCGATCAAGGGCCGCGCTTCGGCCTCGAGGGCGACGACGAAACGCAGCAAAGTCGGACCGCTTCAGACGGCGGCGCTGAGCTGCGCCGGATCGAGAGTCAGCGTGCTGCCGGTCAGCACCTCGCCGCTGCTGAGAACCTCGACGCCGGAGTCGTACATCGCCTGGAAAGCGCGGTCACAATCGCCGGCCTCGAGCTCGACGCCGCGACAGCCGTCTTCGATGACATAGGTTTCGAACCCCAGCATCGCCGCATCGAGGGCTGAGAACTTGACGCAGTAGTCGGTCGCCAGGCCGAGGATGTAGACCTCGCGCACCGCGGTGGCTCGGAGGTACTCCACCAAGCCGGTGGAGCGCTGGGCCGCGTTGTCGAAGAAGGCGCTGTAGCTGTCGACCTCCGGGTCGACGCCCTTGAAGAACACCTTCTCGATCTTCGGCCGCTCCAGGTTGGGCGCCAGCTCGGCCCCCGGGGTGCCCTGGATGCAGTGGGCCGGCCACAGGATCTGCTGTTGGCCAGCGAGCTCGACAAACTCACCCGGCTGCTTGCCCGGATAGCTCGTGGCGAAGCTGCCATGGTCGGCCGGATGCCAATCCTGGGTTGCGATGACGCGATCGAATTGCAGCTGAAGGAGATTGGCCACCGGGATGACCTCGTCCCCCCGCGGTACGGCCAAGGCGCCTCCGGGCAGGAAGTCATTCTGCAGATCAACGAGCAACAGGGCTTTCATGAGAGGCCTCCGTGAATCGACTTAGGCTCAGTTCGAGTATAAGCATACACTCTTTACGAGCATAAGTCTAATCCGGTTTGCCCCGGCGGCCTCCGAGGATTGCCGAGTCGCCCTACCGGCCCGCTTCGACGTAGGCTCGCAGCTCCGCCAGCTCGCGCTCGAAGCCGCCGGAGAGGATGGGGAACCGGCACCAGGTCTTGGGGTCGAGGTTCTCGTCGTCGACATGGAAGGAGGGCGCGTAGCGCTCGCGCTTCCATTGGTTGCGGCACCACAGGCGGAAAAAGCGCTCGACCCAGGTGGCCAGCTGAGACCGATCGAGCTCGGGGCAGCGACCACGCAGGGTGCGATAGACCTCGACCGGGCCCTTCTTGTCGCGGATCGCGGCGCGCTCGACGGCATCGAGGACGACATAGGGCATCAAATCGCCTTCATCGGTCTGACCGGTCGACTGGGGGCGCAGCTCGGCGGTGGGCTCCTGAGAGTTGACCGTCGAGAGGGCCGAAAGAGGACCGATGCCTTCGGGGCCGGTGGTCTCCATCCAGCGCAGCCACTGGCGCAGAAACGCCTTGTCGATACCGCCGATCGGGCTCAGGCCACCGCAGGTATCACCGTCCATGGTGGTGTACCCCACCGCTGCTTCGGAGCGGTTGCTGGTCGCGAGCAGGAGCGCGCCGCGCAGGTTGGCGAGCATCCAGACGCCCGGCCCGCGCACCCGTGCCTGAATGTTCTGCAGCGCCAGGTCGTCGTGCTCCCACGTGAGCTCGCGTCCCACCGCTTTCTGGACCATGTCGGTGTAGGCCGCCACCAGGGGATCGACATCGAGCTCCGAGAACTCGGCGCCGAGGGCCTCGGCCACCGTCCGGGCTGCATTGCGGGTGGTCGGAGAGCTGTTACGAGTCGACTGGTAGACGCAGAGCAGCAGGCGATGCACCAACTCGCGGGCAGTGATCGTCTCCTCCAGATCCAGGTAGCTCAGCTTGCGGCGCAGTTCCTCGACGCCGAGCTCCTCGTACGCCAGGTGCACCATCAGGGCCACCAGGCAACTGGAGGCGGTGGAATCGGCACCACCGGAGAGTGAGACCACGAAGCCGCGGGAGCGGCTCTTGCGCAGGTAATCGAAGAGTGCCAGGCCGACAGCGCGGCTGAACTCCTCCTCTTTCTGCGCCGGGCTCGCCTCCCAGGTCTGGGTTCGAGTTTCGGTTGTCAGGTAGCGCGTGGAGGGAAACTCGAACTCGACATTGACTCGCTCCCCGGGGCGTGGCTGGAGCTCGGGCTGGAAGCTGCCCGTTCGCACCTGCTGCATGCGCGTCTGGTCGACGTCAACCACCGCCGAGATCAGGTGCCAATCACCGAAGCCGAAACGCGGGCCCTCGGCGAGCATCCGGCCGCCGGAGGCGATCAGGGCGCCGCCATCGAAGATCGAGCGCCCCGACTCGTTGCCCAGGAGGTTGGCGTAGACGTAGGTGACACCAAAGGCGCGTGAGCCTTCGAGGACGAAGCGCTGACGAATCTCGTACTTGTCGAAGGCGAAGTGGCTGGCGCTGGGGTTGAGGATGATGTCGACACCTCGTCGCGCCAGATCCGAACCCGGCCGGTCGGCGACCCAGGCGTCCTCGCAGATCTCGAAGCC
The DNA here is from genome assembly GCA_039029035.1 of Acidobacteriota bacterium. Taxonomy (GTDB): domain Bacteria; phylum Acidobacteriota; class Thermoanaerobaculia; order Multivoradales; family J023; genus JAAELT01. Next base: position 7,529 of record JBCCGX010000013.1, read on the forward strand.
GATGTTGACCCCATCCAAGCGGAAGAAGAGATCGCCCAAGGGATAGGCCGTGCCGTTGATCTCGACCTCGGCGCTCTGGTTCTCGGGCCACGGCTTGAACCATCGCGGCTCGTAGTAGAGGCCATCGCCGGCGAGGTACTTCTTGGCCACGAAACCGGTGACCTGGCCGTCGACCATCAGGCACACGGCATCGAACAACGCCTTACGGAAGGTCACCGGCACGCCGATCGCCACGGCGATCCCCTCGGTCTCCTCAGCCACCTCGAACAGGAGGTCGAGCGCCGTGCGCTGCAGGGAGGGGGACTGGAAGGCGTCTTCGCAGCCATGGCCGGTGATCGCCAGCTCCGGCAAGCACAGGAGCCCGATGCCCTGGGACCGCGCTTCGCGGATGGCATCGACGATGTGGCGTCGATTGGTCTCCCAGCCAAGGGGGATCTGGTTCAGGACCGCCGCGCCAACCTGGATCAACTTCAAGACATGTCTCCTCCAATCGCCCGGCCCGGATGGTATCTCAGACTACGGCTGGCTGGGAGGGGGCGTCCTCTCGAGCCTCGGCGGTCAGGTGTTCTTTGAGCTGGTGCAGGTGCTCGTCCAAGCCCACCGAGTAGGCAGAGGGCTCGACCAGATGGCGCACGGCCGGATCGAGGCGCCCAAGCTGATCCTGGGCGTGGGCGCGGACGGTGGCGAGGCTGGGGCCGTCGGCCAGGGGCTTGCCCTGGCGCATCACCGGCTGGAGCAGGTCGTCACCGGTGGCCGCAGGCGGGATCGGGTGGCGCTCGCCTTCTCCATCGACCCAACCGTAGGGCTCGGACAGTCCCGCAGTCTCGTCGTAGAGCACGTCGGCGACGAAGCGGCCGCCTTCCGAGAAGCGGCGGACCTGCTGGATACCGGGGTTGGAGGTCTTGCCCGGCACCTCGGAGAGCTTCAGCCGTGGGCTCCAGGCGCCGTCGTCATCGCGGATGGCGGCGAGCTTGTAGACCCCGCCAAGGGCAGGCTGGTCATGGGCGGTGATCAGCCGCGTGCCGATACCCCACAGGTTGATCGCCGCGCCGTCGCGTTTCAGCCGCGCCACCCGATGCTCGTCGAGATCGTTCGACGCCACCACCGCGGCGTCCGGGAAGCCAGCTCCGTCGAGCATCTGCCGAGCCTGGCGGCTCAAGTCGACGAAGTCACCCGAGTCGAGCCGAATGCCGCCCATCTCGAAGCCGCGACGGCGCAGGGTCTCGGCGGTGCGAATAGCATTGCGGATGCCCTGGATGGTGTCGTAGGTATCGACCAGGAAGGTGCAATTGTTGGGCGAGGCCTCGGCCCATGCTTCGAAGGCCTCGACCTCACTGTTGAACGACATCACCCAGCTGTGGGCGTGGGTGCCGCGCACCGGGATGCCGAAGCGTCGTCCGGCGAGGACGTTGGAGGTTCCGGCGCAGCCACCGACATAGGTGGCGCGAGTGGCCGACAGGCCGCCATCGAGACCCTGGGCACGACGCAGACCGAAATCAAGCACCGGGTCGCCTTCGGCGGCCTGGGTGATGCGGGCGGCCTTGGTGGCGATCAGGGTCTGGAAGTTGATGATCGTGAGCAAGGCGGTTTCCAGCAGCTGGCATTGGGCCAGGGGGCCACGGAGGCGCAGCAGCGGCTCGTGGGGGAAGACCACGGTGCCTTCGGGCACGGCGTCGATATCGACCCGGATGTCAAGCTCACGCAAGTAGTCGAGGAAGGCTGGGCGGAAGAGGGGCTGGCCGTCGTTGCCCGACAGGCCGGCCAGGTAGTCGACGTCTCCGGCCGAGTAATGGAAGGCATGGATGAGCTCGAGGACCTGCTCCAGGCCACAAGCGACCGCGTAAGCGCCGCCGAAGGGATTACGGCGGAAGAAGAGGTTGAACACCGCCTCGCGCTCCGCCCGTCCGAACTCCACGTAGCCGGCCGCCATGGTCAGCTGGTAGAGATCGGTCAGCAGACCGAGGCTCGTCGCGTCGCGCACCAGGTCTGTGCTTGTGTCGTCGCTCATCCGTGGGTCATCTCCCCTACTCCAACCGTCGGTTCTTCGGCTTGGCTCGCGATCCGCTGGCGCAGGGTCTCGAGCTGGCGAGCCTCGTCCCAGCGCTGCCGTTTCTTCACCCCGGCAAGATAGATGTCGATCTTGCCGAGCAGCGTCGCTTCGGCGGCGCGCCGATGCTCCGCTTCGAGGTGCTGCTCGTCCAGGATCTTCTCCAGGGCGCGGATACGATAGCGATCGAGGGAGGCGGTCTTCGACAGCTGGTCGGCGTGGCCACCGTATTTGCGCAACAGCGGTCGATCGACGTAGGCCACCGGCCAGCGACTGCACAGCCGCAGCCAGAGATCGTAGTCCTCGCAGGCCGGCAGGGATTCGTCGAACAGGCCGGCACGGTCGAAGAGCGAGCGGTGGACCAGCGCCGCCGACGGCGAGATGGCGCACAGCGGCAAGCAGTGCTGAAAGATGTGGCCGCCGCGCTTGCGATGCCGGCGCCGTGGGTTGACTCGCCGGCCGTTGCGGATCCAGATCTCATCCGCGTGGCAGATGCGCATCTCCGGCTCGGCCGTCAGGGCGGCGAGCTGGGCGTGAAGCTTCTCCGGCAGCCACTCGTCGTCCGAATCGAGAAAGGCCAGCCACTCGCTGGACGCGGCGCGAATGGCATGGTTGCGGGCGGCCGACACGCCGCGCCCTTCGAGGCGCAGCAGGGTGATCTGCGGGAATGCCGCCCGCAGGCGCTGCGAGGTGTCGTCGACCGACCCGTCATCGACCACAATGAGCTCGTCCACTGGCCGCGTTTGGGCCAGCACCGAGCGGACTGCGCGCTCGGTGAGCTCGGCCCGGTCGCGGGTCGGGATGATCGCCGCCACGGTCGTCATGTGGGACTCTCTGCCGACTCTCCCTTGTCCGCCTGGCGATCGAGGAAGGCCAGGGCGGCAGCGCTCCAACGCTGCGGGGCTTCGAGCATCGGATAATGGCCGACGTCGTCCAGCCAGGTGAGCTCGGCCACCGGAATCTCATCGGCCAGCTTTTCGGCGATCGCTTCCACCGCCACCGGATCGCAGCGCCCCCAGAGCACGTGGGCCGGCAGATCGAGGTCGACCAGGGCGCCGATCCAGCGGTGCCAGAACCGGCTGCGCTCGTCCAGATAGCAGGAGATCTGATGCGATCGCCGTTGCCCCTGATGGGCCGCGATCCCTTGCCACATGGCGTCGAGATCGTCGGCGCGGGCCCTTTCCGGCCGGCCCCAGAGCTTCCGCATGACTCGCACGAAGTAGCCCCGGGTCACCAGCCGGCCGAAGAGGGGACCGAGCCAGGGGGAACGGGCGATGCGCTGGGAGAGTCGCAGCCGCGCCAGCTCGATATGGGGGCTGCCGTTGTTCAAGGTCACACTCAACAGCTCGATCGGTAGCCCGCCGCGCTGCCGCCGTGCCAGCAGCTCGGTGGCGACGCTGGTGCCATAGTCGTGGGCCAACAGGTGGCCGCGGCGAATCCCCAGCTGGCGCCAGAGCTCGAGGGCCGCGTCCGCCTGCTCGAGCAGCGAGTAGGAGTAGAGCTCGGGCTTGGCCGAGAGGCCGAAGCCGAAGTGATCGTGCAGCACCACTCGGTAGCCTCGCGCCAAGGCTGGGAGCACGCGATGGAAGTCTTGCGACGAGGTCGGAAAGCCGTGCAGGATCAGTAGCGGCTCGGCGTCGTCGTCACCAGCGACGCGGTAGAAGATCTGGCGGCCGAAGACCGACGCAAAGGCGCCCTGACGCCGCCATTGGTCCAGGTCCGCCGGCGCGGCAAACGTTGCTGGGTCGATCTGAGTGGCATGCTCGAGAGGTTCAGCGGGCGCCATGGGGCGAGGATATCAACGGCTGCAGCGCCCCGGCTGCGAGATCCCCGAATCGGATCCGCCGCGCGCGTCGTAAGCATTCATGCAGCGAGCCGTGATAGAAGACTCCCATGCCGACCCCACACCAGCCTGTCGCCCGCTTGCGTGGCGTCACCAAGACCTATCTCGAGGGCGACCGTACCTTACCCGTGCTGCGCGGCGTCGACCTCGACGTCTTCGCTAGCGAACTGCTCATCTTGCTGGGACGCAGTGGCTCGGGTAAGTCGACCGCACTCAACCTGCTCAGCGGCATCGATCAGCCCAACGCCGGCGAGGTCTGGGTCGGCGAGGTGCGCCTCGACGCCCTGAACGAGCGCGACCGGACCCTCTTGCGGCGTGATCGGATCGGCTTCGTTTTTCAATTCTTCAATCTCATCCCCACCTTGACGGTGGAAGAGAACGTTCTCCTACCGCTCGAGCTGGCCAACCGCCTGGGTAGCAACGAGCGCCAGCGGGCCCTCGAGCTGTTGTCCACCGTGGGGCTCGACGATCGCCGTGGCGCCTACCCCGACATCCTCTCCGGCGGCGAGCAGCAGCGCGTCGCCATCGCCCGCGCCTTGGCCCATGACCCGCTCCTGCTGCTCGCCGACGAGCCCACCGGCAACCTCGATCTCGAGACTGCCGAAGAGATCAGCGATCTACTGGTGCGGGCCGCGCGCGACGCCGGCAAGACCCTCGTCGTTGCCACTCACAGCCGCGACCTGGCGGCGCTCGGTGATCGGGTGCTGCGGATTGAAGACGGGGTCTTCGTCGAGAAATCTCCCCAGGGTTGACACTCTGGGCTACGGGATACCGCCCTCCGGGTGTAGAGTCCAAGGCCGAAGGGGCCAACACCTCGGCCTGATCTCACTCTATCTGTCGAGCTGGCATCGAGCTTGCTCTTGGCAGTCGTCATGTTGACCTTTCTATCCGCTTTCCTCGGCCTCGTGGTCGGCGTCCATCCGGTCGAGCTGAACATCTCCGGCGAGGTGGCCACGGTCGAGCTACGCCTCGACGGCCAATCCATCGGTCTGCTGCGGGGCGAGCCCTGGGTTCTCGCCGCGGACTTCGGTCCTGAGCTGTCGCCCCATGAGCTGGTCGCCATCGGCCGCGACGGGGAGGGCCGTGAGGTGGCTCGTGCCGTCCAGTGGCTCAACCTCCCCCGGCCGCGCAACCAGGTCGAGCTGGTGCTCGACGATTCGACCGCCCCGCCACGCAGCGCCAGCCTGCTCTGGTACTCCGCCGACACTGCGGCGCCGGATGGCTGGCGGCTGCGCTTCGACGGCCAGCCCCTCGAAGTGGCGGATCTCCAGCGCTTCGAGCTACCGTCCTACGACCCCGCCACTCCGCACTTCCTGCAGGCCGAGGTGCGCTTTGGCGCCAGGTTCTCGCACTCGGAGATCGTCGTGGGCGGCGCCGCCGGCGAGCAGATCGAGACCGAGCTCACTCTCGTGCCGGTCGATGCCTTGGGTAAGGTCCCGACGGCCTCTGAGATGGAGGGTTGGTTCAGCGTCGATGGCCGCCCTCTCGAGGTGGTGTCGGTGGAGCGCAGCGGCGCCGACATCGTGTTGGTGCAAGAGGCGACACCGCGACTGTGGGGCAAGTTGCTGCGGCTGCACAAGAACGCCATGGCACGAGGCGCCAGCCGCGACGTGCTGACGCGCCAGTTGGCGTCCGGGCTGCACCACGAAGACACCCTGCGGGTGCTGCTACCTGTCGCTGAGAGCCACGCCGGCGCCAGCCTGGAGCAGTTCCACATCAGCCACGACTTCTCCACCATCGAGTACGGACCGTCCTCTAGCGGGGTCGTCCGCAAGCGGATCGCCACTCCACGAGCGGAGGGCATCCTCGCCACCCTGCCCTATCCGCCGGAGGGTGCTCTGCGAGACGACGCGCCGCGCCGAATCGCCGATGCGGTCGCGGTCGCCGGCCAGGCAGCAGCAGCGAGCCGGCGGCGGCGGGCGGTGGTGCTGATCAGGGGTGAAGGCACGCGGGACCTCAGCACGCACAGCCCGGCCATGGTGCAGCGCTACCTCGAGCGTCTGCAAGTCCCGCTTCTAGTGTGGTCGCCGGAGGAGATTCAGGCCGATGCGTGGGGCGACGTGCACGATATCTCCACCTCCCAGGAGCTTCTGCGCGCGGTGCTGAAGCTGCGCCAGACGCTCGATCGGCAAGCCCTCGTCTGGCTGCGCGGTCGGCACTTGCCCCAGGCTATCGAGCTGTCGCCGGTCGCCGCCCAACGACTGGCACGGATCGAGGTCAGCGGTGATCGTCTCGGGGATCCCAGTCTTGACGGTGGCGCCGCAACGCCTACGCCAGAGCCCGAGATCAAGCCGTAGATCGCCTACGAGGTCAGGGAGACAGAGCGGTCAACCGTCGCTTCAGCCGCAGATCCGGCGGAGGCCGAGCCGCCTCAGGCCCCGCTGGCCGAAGCCCTGTCCGAGCCGATCGCGGAACCCCTCTCGGCCCCGACCGAGTCGCCAGCTGGCAGCCCGCCGACGACCGAGGTGCCAACGGTGGTGGACTCGGTCGACGTGCGACTGGTGAACGTCGACGTCGTGGTCACCGACCCTGACGGCACGCGGCGACGCGACCTCGGGCGAGACGACTTCAGACTCTATGAAGACGGGCAGGAGGTCGAGATTCGCCATTTCGTGCCACCGGAGGCAGCGACCCCGCAGGCCGCGTCAACAGCCGAACCTGTCGTCGCCGTCGCCCCCGGCGCCGACGACCCAGGCGCAGAGCTGCCCCGCCTGGTGATCTTCTTTGATCTCCTACGTCTCGAGGCGGCCGACCGTCGCCGTCTGGCGGAAGCGTTGAGGGACGTCTTGCACGAAGCCCCGCCCCTGCGGACGATGATCGTCACCAACCACCGGTCGATGCACATCCGCCTGCCCTTCACCGCCGAGCCGGTGGCCTGGACCGAGCTGCTGACGGAGATCGAGCGCGTCGAGCCGGGTCGCCTCGGCGGCTTCGACGAGCGCAACTCGCTGGCGGAAGAGTTTGCCACCGTGCAGCGGCTGTTGGTGGCTGCGGACACTCCGAACGAGGTTCGACGCGCCGAGTCTCGTCGGGCCAGCGCCCTGGCGCAACTCGACAGCATGGCCGGTGCGTTGGAGAGTGAGATCCGTGGGACCCTCGGTGCGCTTCACCAGTTGACTGCCAGCCTGGGTGGGGTCGAAGGCCGGAAGCTGCTGCTCTACGTGGGCGACAACCTGGAGCTGTCACCGATTCGGGAGCTGTTCGAAGAAGCCCAATTGACCCTCGGCCAGACGGAGGTCGGGAGCTCTCGTCTGGCCTCGGCGGCCGCTACCTTCGAGCTCTCTAGCGAGTTCGACCACCTGCTGCGGGAAGCCAACGCCCAGGGCGTCACTTTTTACGGCGTCACCCCGAAGAACCGCGGCGGCGTGGACGTGGCCGAGCGCTCGTTCAACGGCGCGACCGTCGTGGCCGGCGCCCTGGGATTCCAAGGCCGGCTGCCGAGCAAACGCCAAGAGTTGGTGAAGGAAGCGGTCTGCCGACTGACGATCGAGAGCGGCGGGCTGTGCCAGGCGGGTGGCACCGAGCCGCGCCTCCTGCTCCGTGCCACCCTCGACGACGTGGATAGCACCTACTCCCTGGCCTACGCCCCGGAGCATCCTCCCGACGGCGAGTTCCATCGCCTCGAAGTCGAGGTCCTGCAGCCGGAGCTCGACGTGCGCCATCGTGAGGGCTATGTCGACAAGGCGGCCGAGTCCCGCCTGCACGGCCGGCTCGCAGCGGCCCTCCTCCTCGGCGATGCCGACGATGCTTTGGAGATCACCGTCACGCCCGGCGTGGTGGCGCCACCGGGACCATCCTCCGCCCAAGGCCCTCGGCGATCCCTGGTACCGCTCGAAGTCCGGGTGTCGGTCGACCGGCTCGGCCTGGTTCCGATCCAGGGAGGGCAACAGGTCGGCGCCAAGGCGCGGCTGTTGGTCCAGACACAGAACGAGCAAGGAGGCGTCAGCAGCGTCCAGGAGTACCCTGTTGCCTTCCAGGTTGCAGGTGATCGCCTAACGGCGCAGCCACCCTTGGCCTATGCTCATAAGCTCCACCTGCTGCTCGAGCCCGGGCAGTACCAGGTCGCCATCGGCTTGTGGGACGAGGTCGGCCGGGTGGGCTCGTTCGTCAGCCATGACGTTGTCGTCGAATGAGCTGGGCACTCAGGTCTTAGGCTTCCGGTGGAGGCTCAGAGCTGGTAGCGCTCCTGCAAGGCGAGCAGCCGGGTTTCCATCCGCTCCTTGAGCCCCGCATCCGAAGTGATCGACACCGCCTCGTCATAGTAAGCGATGCCGGATTCGGGGTCGCCGTCGGCGAAGGCTCGCTCCGAAGCCTGGAGGAGCCGATGGCGCGCCACTTGCTCTCGGGCTTCGGCGACACGATCGGCCGGGGCGCGCTGGGCCAGGATGCCCTCGACCAGCTCCTCGGCGGCATCTGGGCGGTTCGACTTGAGCTCGAGCCGAACCTGGAGGAAGACCAAGCTCAGATCGTCCGGCAGAAGCTCGCGTGCCCGGGCCAGGGCTTGCAGGCCGGCCCGGGCGTCTTCCTTGTCTGTTGCGCTGGCGCCCGGGAGATAGGACCGAGCAAAGTCGGCCCAACCGGCGCCGTAGCCGGGATCGAGCTCGACCACCTGGCGCAATTGGCGACGGGCGTCGGCCAGGACCTTCGGCCGATCCGAGAGGGCGGTGGCCGACAGGCGACGTAAGAGGTAGCGTCCGTGGAGCAGGTAGGTCAGTGGATCGACGCTGCCGAGCTCCACGGCATCGTCGTACAGCAGGCCGGCCTCTTCGAAGCGATTCTGCCGTTCCCGCACATGGGCCAGGCCGGCGTGGGCCTCGGCGTGATCGCCCTGGTGGTCGAGGGCAAGCTGGAAATGATGCTCGGCCGCCTCGGCCCGCCCCATGTGGACCAAGAGATCGCCCAGGTGGAAGAACGCCTCTTGCGGTGGCAGCAGAAAGACATCCACTTTCGGGGTCGGCAGGCGGTGCAAAGGGATCTCGGCCTGGGGCAGATCGGCGCCGCGGGAGTACTCCACCAGGTCGTCTTCGAGGGTTCGCAGGCGCAGGTCGAAGGCTTCCTCGAAGGCCTCTTCCGGGTCCTCGCCATCGCTCAGGCGGAGAAAGAAATCAGCCGTTTGATCGAGCCTCTCAGCCTCTCCGGACAGGAGATAGTGGACCAGGATCCAGGACACGGCGTAGAAGCGACCGGCGCCGCCAGCCTGGTGCTTGCGCGAGCCCTGGTCGGTCGCCAGGACCTCGTCGAGGCCGAGCTCGCTGTGGCGCCGCAGCCAATCGAGATGGCGATCGACCGGTGCGCCGACCCGGGCCAGACCGTCTTCGATTGCGAAGGTGCTGTAGTACTCCGCCAAGCCTTCGTTGAACCACAGCGGCACGCCGGGAAAATTGTGGCGCACGAAGTAGTGCACGTACTCGTGGTAGATGACGGTGAACGAATCCACCAGCTCGGTGCCGGCGTCGAGGGTCAGGTAGTTGCCGTCGACATGGCTGAGAAACTGGCCCAGGATCCGGCTACCGGCGCGGTCGGCCACCGTCTTGTAGGGGGCATAAGACTCGGCATCCTTGAACGCCAGGAGCTTGGTCGGCGCCGGCGACTTGAGCTCGATCTGCGGCGACAGCTGGGCGAAGACGGCACGGAAACGCTCGAGGCTCTCGGCGATCTCGTAGCCACGCTCCGGCGTCGCGTTGGTGTAGAGAGTGAAATGCCGCGACTCCACTGCCAGCCAGCCGTCGTCGACCAGGCGCTGCGCCGAGGAGGGTACGGCGACCAAGAGCAACACCGCGGTAAGGAGCGCGCAGCGACTCCGGCTTCTCGCCTCTCGGTGTGACTTACGGTTCGCCATGGGCGCTCTTTGGTTCTGAAGTGTCAGCTGGTGCATCGAGAAGGTCGAGAGGCGCGCTATAACTTCCGCCGCTAGGTTATTGTATCGTTGACTTCCCGATCGACTGTTTTTCAACGCGTCAGTCACCGATCGAAGCCATCGTCCGGTATCTTCACCGTGGGTGAAGATCGTCGACTTCTTTACGCGCCACAGCCGCGCGCCGTTCACGAGGAGAGCAAATCATGTCCAATGGAGCCCCCCCGCCACCCCCCGTTCCCGGATCCGCCCCCGCCAAGAAAGGCATGTCGCCCTGGGCCTGGGTCGCCATCGGCTGCGGCGGCATCATCGTCGTCGGCTTTGTGCTCTTCCTCGCCGCGGGCATGTTCGTCTTCAAGAAGGGCAAAGAAGCTGTGCAAGAGGCGACCGGCTCGGGCAGTGTGAGCGAGTTCCTGGAAGATCTGCAGGAGAATCCCGCCAAGACGGCAGCCGAGACGATGGTCCGTGTGACGCCGGAGCTCGAGCACATCTCGACTGACGACGACGCCGGCACGATCACCTTCCGCAACACCCAGACCGGCGAAGAGGCGACGCTGAACTTCGAAGACATCGCCGAGGGACGCTTCAGCATGACCACATCCGAGGGCGAGTACTCGATCGACGCCAGCGACAGTGGCGAAGGCGGCCTGACCTTCAGCGGGCCCGAGGGTGAGACCCGTATTGGCGGTAGCACCACTCTCGAAGACGTGCCCGACTGGGTACCGCTCTACCCTGATGCGACGGAGACCCAAAGCACCTTCAGCACGACCACCGGCGACGGCACCATGGGGGCCCTGGTGGCCAAGACCACCGACGATCCGCAGAAAGTCGTCGATCACTACAAGCAATATTTCGCCAACCAGGGCTACACAATCAGCACCGAATCGATGACCAAATCCGGCGGACAGACGCTCGGCATGGTTGCGGGTGAGACGCCCGACGGCCGCTCGGTCAACATTCTCGCCAGCGAGCAGGATGGCGAGACCAGCGTGGCGATCAACTACAACACGAAGAAGCAGTAATTCCTCTCGACACGATCCAAAAGCGCCATCGTTCGCGCCTCCTAGGACGACAGGTTGTCACAGGGATCGTGTCGAGACCGGGTTTGGCCAGCGCCAACCCACAATGGAAGGAGGCTTCTATGAAGATCCAGAGCCAAGTCCGAGCCGGCGCCAACAATGGCGATTCCGGCGGCCCGCTGACCTGATCGGCAGCGGTGTGAGCATGGAGGCCGGCCGGCCTCCATGCCTTGCTCGACCCTAGGCCAACTCGACTTCGACCGGTGGCAGGCAGCGTACCGCGTCGCAGGGCTGGTAGCGCAGCGTTAGCTGTGGCGTCTCTTCGGTTGCCGCGCGGCACTCCCCCGCTAGCACGACGAGGCCAGCATAGATCCGCGCTCCCTCGACCGGTTCGCCCGGCGGATACTCGACGCTGCGTAGCTCCGCTCCATCGCCGGCGAGCGCGGTCGGCGTCAGAGTCGCATCGCCTGGATCGTTGGCATAGAGGTGCCAACCCTCGGCGATCTCGATTTCGACTCGAAAGGGCTGCCAACCGTCGTCCGTGACGGCTCCACGGCTCAGCTTTGTCGCAACGACGTGCCGCGCCTCGTCTTGGAGGGCATCCGAAGCCGTCTCGGCAGTGGCAGCGCTCTCAGGGTTCGAAGCCTTGCTCTGCTGGCGATAGAGGCGCGCCGCCAGGCTCAGCATGCGGGCCCCGTCCGGCCGCTGCTCGATGATGCCGCCGAAGGCTTGGAGTAATCTCTCGGCTTGCTCCAGCCAGACCGAGTCGTCGGTCCGCCGGGCCAGCTCGAGCAGGTTGAGGGCGGCGATGGCGTTGGCCGAAGGCAGAGCGCCGTCAAAAACCTCGCGGCTGCGGAAGAGTACGTCCGGCTGCTCGCCGGCGACAAAGAAACCGCCCCGCGGATCGCCCAGTCGTTCCGTCTGCTCACGGGTCAGAATCTGGGCGCGGTCGAGCCAAGGCTCTTCACCGGTCGCCTCGTGCAGCGTCAGGAAGCCGCGAACAAGGTAGGCGTAATCGGAAAGATAAGCTGGGTTCTTCGCCTGGCCGGCGCGCCAGGCATGGTGCAGCACGCCTTCGGGTCGCAGCTGGTGCCAGACGAAGTCTGCCGCCTGCGCTGCTCGGCCGATGAAGGCATCCTCCCCCAGGGCCTGACCGCAGACCGCCAGGCCGGTGATCGCCATGCCGTTCCAATCGCTCAGGATCTTGTCGTCGGTCGGCGGCCGCTGCCTCTCGCTGCGGGCTGCCAGTAGCTCGGCACGTAAGGGTTCGATCTGCTCCAGCAGCTCGGTGACCGTCATCCGGCGCCGCTGGGCTTGCTCGGCCAACGGCAGCGGCAGATGGAGCACATACGCCGATTCTTCGAAGAACGGCGCCCGATCGAAGCCGTAGAGGGGCGCCAGGTAGGTGGCGTCTTCGGCACCCAGGGCCTGTTCCAGCTCGTCCAGGGTCCAAACGTAGTAGGCCCCTTCCCTGCCGTCGGTCTCGGCGTCGATGGCGCTCCAGAAGCCGCCTTCCGGGGCGCTCATTTCACGCTCCAAGAACTCTGCCGTGGCATGAGCCGCGCGGCCGAGCCCTTCGTTGCCGGTCGCCTGATAGCGCCGGGCGTAGAGCTCGAGCAGCAAGCCGTTGTCGTACAGCATCTTCTCGAAGTGCGGCACTTTCCACTCGCGGTCGGTGGCGTAGCGGTGGAAGCCACCGGCAAGCTGATCGTAGAGCCCACCGCGGGCCATTTGATCGAGGGTGGCATCGAGCATGCGGGCGGCATCAGGCTGCTCCGCCGCGAAGGCTTCGAGCAGGTAGAGGTTGCCGGGCGAAGGAAACTTGGGAGCCTCGCCGAATCCGCCCCAGGTGGCGTCGAAGCGCTCGGCCAAACCCGTCAGAGAGCGCTCGGCGGCCTCGGCTGAAGGGGGATTCTCTGCCGGAGCACCCCGCTCTTCGAGGAATCGACGCATGGCGTCCTCGAGCTCGCTGGCTTGAGTTTGCACATCGTCGCGCCGGTTGTGCCAGGCATTCGCCATGCTCTCCAACACCTGGCGGAAGCTCGGCAGGCCCTGGCGGCCGACCGGCGGGAAGTAGGTGCCGGCAAAATAGGGCATCAGGCCAGGGGTCAGGAACACCGAATTGGGCCAGCCGCCCTGCTGGGTCAGGAGCTGGGTCGCCGCCATGTAGATCTCGTCGAGATCCGGGCGCTCCTCGCGGTCGAGCTTGATATTGACGAAGTGCTCGTTCATCAGAGCCGCGATGGCCGGGTCGGAGAACGACTCGCGCTCCATCACGTGGCACCAGTAGCAGGTCGAATAGCCGACCGAAAGAAAGATCGGCTTGTTCTCCTGCCGGGCCCTTTGCAGAGCTTCCTCACCCCACGGGTACCAGTCCACCGGGTTGCCCTGGTGCAGCAGAAGGTAGGGGCTGACCTCGCCGGACAGCCGGTTTCGACCGGCGCTCTCCTGGGCAGAGTTATTGGACGGTGGGGTCGACATCTTCCTCCCAGATCCCGACGGTGAAACGACCGGTCGAGTCCGCGGCGCCACGGAACATGCCGGCGGAGTTGAAGACCAATGCGAGCTCACCGGTGTGACTGACCGCGATGAGGCCACCGTCGTCTTTGTCGAGCTTCTGGTGGATCACGGTCTCGGCTGCTTCTTTGGCGCTCAAGCCCTTGTACTCCATCAGGGCCGACACATCGTGCGCCACGTTGTGGCGGATGAACTTCTCCCCCCAGCCGGTGCAGGAGACCGCCACGGTCTTGTTGTTGGCATAGGTGCCGGCACCGATCACCGGCACGTCGCCGACCCGGCCGAAGCGCTTGTTGGTCATGCCGCCAGTCGAGGTTCCGGCGGCCAGGTTGCCGGCCTTATCCAGCACCACGGCGCCGACGGTGCCGTGCTTCTCTGCTTCCGCCGCCTTCTCGTCCTCCAGGGCCTTCTGCAGGGCATCCCAGCGCCTCTGAACGAAGAAGTAGTCCGGCTCGACGCGCTCGACGCTCATCTGGTCGGCAAAGCGCTCGGCACCTTCGCGAACGAAGAAGACGTGCTTCGAGTCGGTCATCACTTTGCGCGCCAAGGAGATCGGGTTCTTCACCGTGCTCACGCCGGAAATCGCCCCGCAGTTGAGATCGCGACCGTCCATGATCGCCGCGTCGAGCTCGTTCTTGCCTTCGTTGGTAAACACGGAGCCCTTACCGGCGTTGAACAGCGGCGAATCCTCCAGCACGTGGATCACCTGCTCCACTACGTCGAGGGCCTCGGCCCCGTCGGCTAGCATGTCGCGGCCCAAGCTCAGCGCCTTGCCGAGGTCGGCGTAATAGGTGTCCTTCTCGACGCTCAAGGACTTGGGAATCGTCCCGGCGCCGCCATGGATGGCGATCGCCCAGTCGAGCCGCTCCGGCTCGGTCGCGGGCGCTTCGGCGGGCGCCGGCGCCGGGTCCGGTGCGGCGCAGGCGCCGAGGGCGAGAGCGATCGCAGGCAGGAGCTTCCAAGCTAGTCGCATTCTGATCTCCACGGTCGATGGGGGGTGGCGTCCGATGGCGAGATGGCATCAGTTTCAGCGATGCCAGACGCAACGTCAAGCCGCCGTGGCACCCTACTCTCCGCGTGCCTGGCATCACTCTCCGCGAGCCTGGCGTTCCAGAGGAGCGAGCAGGTGGTAAATCAGCTCGTTGGTGGGTGTCGGCACGTCGACCTCTCGGCCCAGGCGTACCACCGCGCCGTTCTGTGCTTCGAGCTCCGACGGCCGCCCTTCCATGATGTCGCGCTGCATCGAAGCGGTGACCGATGGCGGCAGGCTGTCGATGAACGACAGCGAGCGCTCGACGATGTCGGCCTTCAGAGGAATGCTCCGCGCCTCGGCCACCTGGAGAATCTCCTGCATCAAACGCTGTAGCAGATCGCGCGTGTGCGGATCCTCCCGCAGCACGCCGAGAGGCATTCGGGTCACGGCCCCCAGGCCGCTCACGGCGCAGATGAAGAGGAACTTCTCCCACATCGCGGCCTGAATGCTGTCCGGCACGTTCGCTTTGATGCCGGCCGCGGTGAGGGCTCCGTGCAGGCGATCGACCCTGGCTGACGCGCCGTCATCGAGCTCACCGAGGGCGATCAACGGGTCGGCGCCAATGTGCCGAATGTGCCCCGGCGTCTCGATGTGGCAGATGATCTTGCACAAGCCACCGAGGACCCGATCCGGACCCAGGACAGCAGCCAGCTGCGCCGGTGCATCGACGCCATTCTGCAACGGCAGCACGCAGCTAACGGGTCGCAGCAGAGGCCCGATCGTCTCCGCGACGCCGGCGACTTGCCAGGATTTCACTGCCACCAGCACCGCATCAGCTGGCGCCAGGGCGGCCGGATCGTCGCTCGCTTCCACGCTCGGTAAGTGGAGATCACCCAGCGGACTCGAGAGCCTCAGGCCCGTTTGGCGCAGCACCTCTAGGGTGCGGCCGCGAGCGACGAAGGCCACCTCCGTGCCGGCTGCTGCCAAGCGCCCGCCGAAGTAGCCGCCGATCGCTCCGGCTCCGATGATCGCAATTCGCATTCTCGCTCCTCTGCCGGTGCGGTGCCCCCCGGGAGGGTGACGATTGTGGTACTTTCCCGCCGCCACATTTCTACCACGGAGAGCTATGCATGTCCGACACGACCTTCACCTGCGCGACCTGCGGCCAGAGCTTCTCGCTCAAACGCGAGATCCTCGACCGCTACCCCGGCTGGGTACCGGCGAAGTGCCTGAAGTGCAAGAACCAGGGCGCTGGCGCCAAGGCGAAGAAGCCGGCCAAGCGCAAGTACAAGAAGAAGCGTCGCGGTAGCTCGAAGGAAGAGAATCTCACCACCCAGCAAGTGTTGGCGAAGTACACCGAGGGACCCTTCGAAGGAGTCTTCACCGACGGTGCCTGCACCGGCAACCCAGGCCCCGGCGGCTGGGGCACCGTATGGGTGAAGGACAACGAGGTCTTCGAGCAGCGTCGCGGTCATGATCCCAACACGACCAACAACCGCATGGAGCTACAGGCCCTGATCGCCGCCTACGAGATGCTGCCCAAAGACGCCGAAGTGACGATCTGGAGTGACAGCAATCTGTGCGTGCGCACGATCAACGAGTGGGCTGCCGGCTGGAAACGGCTGGGCTGGAAACGCAAGACCGGGCCGGTAGAAAACCTCGAGCTGGTGCAGAAGGCCTACCATCTCTCCCTCGCGCGTCGGGGCGCCAAGCTGCGCTGGATCAAGGCCCACAATGGCTCGCGCTGGAATGAATACGCTGACTCCCTGGCGACGGCGTATTCCCGCGACGAGCTTTGACTGGAGCGGGCGAGCTCCGCTCCTGCATCGGTTGAAGTGATGTCGTCGGTTGCCGTTCGATCGGCAACCTTGCCGGCTGGTTTCCGTATCGACTATCGTTCCCCTCACCATCTAAGGGAAACGAATCGGGAGAACCGCCGTGGCGACCCATCGCAGCAGCCTCAAGCTGATCCAAGGCACTGTCGACATCTTGATCCTCAAGACGCTCACCCAGGGGCCACACCATGGATATGGTGTCTCGGCCTGGATCCGTGAACGCACTGGCGGTGAGCTAGGGATCGAGGACGCGGCGCTATATCAGGCGTTGCATCGCCTGGAGCGGCGCGGCCTGGTGATCAGCGAGTGGGGTTTGTCGGACAACAATCGGCGGGCGAAGTTCTACGAGATAACCCCCAAGGGACGACACCAGCTGGTGGAAGAGTCGGCCACCTGGCAGCGCTACGCGCGGGCTGTCTTCACGGTGCTGGAAACCGCTTGAACGGCGCAGCTGATGCGACGGGTACGAGGCTTACCGCTGCGCTTTCGCTTCACCTGGCGGACGGATCGAGAGATCCGTCGCGAGGTCGACGAGGAGCTGCGCTTTCATCTCCATATGCGAGCCGCGGAGCTCGAGCGCGACGGCTTGCCGGCGGAGGATGCTGCCAGCGAAGCCTTACGTCAGTTCGGCGACTACGAAGCGACACGCCGCAGTTTGACCCAGCGCGGCCGTAGGGGTGAGCAACAGACGAGGAGACGCAGGATGCTCGACGATTTTTGGCGCGACACGCGCTATGCCTGGCGTTCGTTGACCCGGAGCCCCGGCTTCAGTGCCGTGGCGGTGCTGGTGCTGGCCCTCGGCATCGGGGTCAACTCGGCGATGTTCAGCTTGATCAACATGCTCCTGGTGCGCCAGGTGATGGTCGAAGAGCCCGAAGAGCTACTCGGCGTCTACAGTCAAAACGTCGAGCGGCCGGACGACTACAGTGCCTTCTCCTATCCGGAGTACGTCGACCTGCGCGAGCAGAATCCGGTGTTCTCGGCTCTCGCGGCGCATGACATCTCGATTGTCGGCATTGCTGATGGCGACGTCACCCGGCGGGTGATCGCGGGCCTGGTTTCGTCCAACTACTTCGACACCTTCGGTGTGCCGATCGGCCGGGGGCGGACCTTCGAGCTGGCGGAAGAGGCGCCTGGTAGCAACGTGCCAGTGGCGATCCTGAGTCACGATTATTGGGCCCGCAGAGGGAGCGACCCGAACATCCTGGGCTCGACCCTGCGGGTCAACGGCGAACTGGTCGACGTGGTCGGCGTCGCCACGGAGGGTTTTACCGGCTCGACGGCGATCTTTTCCCCCGATCTCTGGCTACCCCTCGGCATGCACGATCGCCTGAGGACCATGCCAGGTGGCGGGCCGGCGCCAGCGACCCTCGACGATCGGGACAACGACGCCCTGATGGTGTTCGGCCGCCGCAAGTCCGAGATCAAGGAGGAAGACGTCGAGACCGCGCTCGCGACCCTGGCGTCGCGCTTCGAGGCCGCCTACCCCGCCGCCGAGGGCAAGGCTCAGACCTTTACCATCGCGCCGCTGCCACGGTTAGCGATGTCCACCAGTCCGGTCAACGAAGATTCACTGGCTGCGCCGGCCGTCTTGCTGACGGCGATGACCGGCGTCGTCTTGCTCATCGCCTGCCTCAACCTGGCCAACATGTTCCTCGCCCGGGGCTCCAGCCGGCGCAGTGAGATGGCGATCCGACTGTCCCTCGGCGTCGGCAGATCGCGACTGTTGCGTCAGCTACTCACCGAGGGTCTGCTCTTGGCCCTGGCCGGTGGCGCGGCCGGCCTCGTCCTGGCCTATTGGGGGACAAAGTGGCTGATGTCCTCGGTCAACGGCCTGTTGCCGATCGGCATCAGCCTGATGCTCGATGTGCGCCCGGATCCATGGGTGATCCTGGCCACTGCGGTGTCGTGTATCGTCGCGACGCTTTTCTTCGGCCTCGGTCCGGCCTGGAAGCTGACTGCCGGCGATCTGCTCTCGGGGCTCAAGGAGAACACCGGCGACCGTAGTTTCGGTGGTGGCAAGCAGCGCTCTTTCTTCGCACCGCGTAACCTTCTCATTGTCGGCCAGGTCGCCTTGTCCCTGGTGTTGCTGACCGCTGGCGGGCTGTTTATCCGCGGGGCCCTGGCCGCCGCGGAAACGACACCGGGCTTCAGCCTCGAGTCGAGCCTGCTGGTGGAGCTCGCTCCGAGTCTCGTGGGCTATGACGAGCCGCGCTCGCGGGACGTCTACCGTCAGGTCATGGAACGCGTTCGCTCACTGCCGCAAGTCGAAAATGCGGCCCTATCGTCGATCGTGCCGTTCGGCTCGGTCACCAGCAGCCGCAACGTACAGCTCGTCGGGCCCGAGGATCCCAACGCGGCGGTCGCGGCACACAACTACATCATCGGCGACGAGTACTTCGAGTCTTTGCGCCTGTCGGTCCTACGCGGCCGGGGCTTCACCGCGACGGAAGCCGCGTCGGAAGCCGGCGCCAAGGTGGCCATC
This sequence comes from Acidobacteriota bacterium, assembly GCA_039029035.1. GTDB lineage: Bacteria > Acidobacteriota > Thermoanaerobaculia > Multivoradales > J023 > JAAELT01. Next base: position 26,102 of record JBCCGX010000013.1, read on the forward strand.
ATCGACGAGCCTCTGGCGGCGAAGCTCTTTCCCGAGGCCGACCCCCTGGGTCAGCGGGTTCAGTTGGCGGGTCCGGTGGACGGCGAGCCGCTGGTGCTGGAGATCATCGGCCTCGTGCCGGGCATACGCCATCAGTTCTGGGACAAGACGCCGCCGCCCCACCTCTACCAACCCTTCGGCCAGGTCTACTCGAGCAATATGCACATTCATGTGCGGGTGGCCTCGGGGCTGCCGGATCAGACGGTCTTGCTCGACACGATCCGCAAAGAGATCCGCGCCATCGATCCGACGCTGCCGGTGCTGGGCCTCGAGACGATGCTCAACCACCGCGACGAGAGTCTCTTCCTCTGGCTGGTGCGGGCGGGCGGCAAGTTGTTCTCGGTTCTAGGTCTGCTAGCCCTCTTCCTGGCCTTGGTTGGGGTCTATGGGGTCAAAGCCTTCGTCATGCAGCGCCGGACGCGGGAAATCGGCATCCGCATGGCCTTGGGGGCCACGCGAGACAACGTCATTTGGCAAATGGTGCGCGAAGGCTCGGCCCTGACCACTGCCGGCCTGGTTCTCGGCTTTCTAATGGCCCTGGGCGTGGCGCAACTGCTCTCCAGCATGCTTTACGAGGTCTCGGCCAGCGATCCGCTGGTCTTCCTCGGTGCCACCCTACTGCTCGCGGCGGCATCGACCCTGGCAGCCTATCTACCGGTGCGGCGGGCGACCCGGATCGAGCCGACGATCGCCCTGCGTCACGAGTAAGGCGACGGTCGGCGATCAGCCACCTCTAAGGGGCCAATTCAGCTAGATCTTCAAGACCCACTGAGGGGTTGCAGGGTCACACGCCAAGGTCCACAGCGCATCGTACTCACGGCGCAGCGCCTCAGCATGAGCATCCAGAAAGCGTGGGTACTCGAGAAGGAGCTCCTTTTTCCTTCGAAAATGCGTCCACA
>JBCCGX010000014.1:0-27001 GCA_039029035.1 Acidobacteriota bacterium
GTCGACTTGAGCTCCTGGCGGGTGGCGCTCAACGGCGCCGAAGCGGTTGCCCCCTCGGTCCTGCGAGCGTTCCAGCAGCGCTTCGCTCAGTGGGGGTTCCGCCCGGAAGCCCTGACCCCAGTCTACGGGCTGTCGGAAGCGACCCTGGCGGTCACCTTCTCGGCCCTCGAGCAGCCATTCAGCAGCCGGTGCTTCGCGCGCGATCGCCTGGCGGCAGAGGGCCACGCTGAAGAAACCTCAGGAGGCCTCGAGCTGGTCTCGGTCGGTCGGCCGGTCCCCGGAACAGAGATCGAGATCGTCGGCCCTTGCGGCGCCGAGCTGACCGTCGGCGAAGTGGGTCGCATCCGAGTCCGCGGGCCGTCGCTGATGGAGGGCTATCTCGATCGCCCGGAGGCAACCGCCGATGCCTTGGTCGACGGTTGGCTCGACACCGGCGACCTCGGCTTCCTACACGACGGTGAGCTCTTCCTCACCGGCCGGGCCAAAGATGTCGTGATCCTGCGCGGTCGCAATTACTCGCCGGCCGAGATCGAGCACGCGGTCGACGAGGTCGAAGGCGTCCGCCGCGGCTGTGCGGTCGCTGTGAGCTGGCTACCCGAGGGTGCGCCGGGTGAGAGGCTGTTGGTTTTCGTCGAGCATCAGCGCGATGCGTCGCCAGAGCGGATCGCCGAGCTGCCGCAAGCCTCGAGCGAGGCGATACTGGGTGCGACCGGCTTGCAGACCGACGAGGTCTTGCCCATGGAGCCTGGCACTCTGCCACGGACTTCCTCGGGCAAATTGCGCCGGCAAGAAACCCTGCGGCTGCATCTTGCTGGTGAGTTGCGTCCCCCCGAGCGGGTAACGCCCCTGCTCCTCACCGGTGCCCTGGCCCGCTCGGCCGTGGCCTACGCGCGCGGCAAGTTGGAGAAGGTGGAGTCCTGAATGGCCGGCAGGGACACCGAAGTCCTCGTCGTCGGAGGTGGGCCCGCCGGCCTGGCAACGGCGATTGCAGCACGTCGTGCCGGTCTGGAGGTCCTGGTGGCCGATCGCCGCCAGCCACCGATCGACAAGGCTTGCGGTGAAGGTCTCATGCCCGATGGCCTCGAGATCTTGCGCCGCTTCGGGGTCGAGATCCAACCGCGCCATACGCGACCGTTTCGCGGTATCCGCTACCTCGACGGCGAAGTGGTGGCCGAGGGGCACTTCCCCGGCGTGGAAGGCGCCGGGATCCGTCGTCTCCATCTGCACGAGGCGCTGGTGCGCCGGGCCGAGCAACTCGGGGTCGATTTGCGGTGGGGATTGCGGATCGAGGGTTTTGGCGACGGGGTCGAAACCTCTGAGGGCCCCATTCGCGCCCGCTGGATCGTCGGCGCCGACGGCCTGCGGTCGAAGGTTCGCGCCTGGATGGGCCTCAGTACATCGGCCGCGCGCCAGAAGCGTTTCGGTGTCCGACGCCACTTCCGGATGGCGCCGTGGAGCGACTGTGTGGAGGTCTACTGGGCCGAGGACTGTGAGGCCTATGTTACGCCGGTGGCTGACGACGAAGTCGGCGTCGCTATCCTGTGGAGCGGCTGCAAGGCGCGCTTCGACTCGCTGATGACCCGTTTTCCCGGTCTTGCCGACCAGCTCGGCGATGCGCCTCCGGCCTCCCGTGACCGCGGTATGGGGCCGCTGCGGCAGCGAGTGCGTGGTGTCATCCGCGGTCAGGTCGCCCTGGTGGGTGATGCCTCGGGCTATGTCGATGCGATCACCGGCGAGGGCCTCTCCCTCGCCTTCCACCAGGCGGAAGCTCTGGCGACCGCTATGCAGCAAGGCGATCTACGTTCCTACGCCAAGGCGCACCGTCGCATCGCCGCCCTGCCCGACGGCATGACTCGCCTTCTCTTGTGGGTCGAGCGCCACCCAGCCCTGCGTCGCCGAGTCGTCCGCGCCCTGGCCCGAGAGCCGAGAGTTTTCTCCCGCCTTCTGGCCGTCCACTGCCGCGCTCTACCGGTACGGCGGGGTTTCGAGACCGCGCCGCGGTTGTTGTGGCGGCTAGTGCAGTCCTAGCTGCAGGCCCGGCTCACGCGTCGACGTAAGCCAGTACCCTCTCCGACGCCTGGGGCGCCGTCAGCAGGCTGACCGGCACGAAGACCGCCACGTTGGCGATCAGCCCATAGATGCCTTCATGCAGACCGACGATCGGTGAACTCTCGGGTGAGACGAGGAAGAAAGTGTTCACAGCGATACCGGCGATCAAACCGGCGAGGGCGCCAGTGCCAGTGGCCCGGGGCCAGTAGAAGGCGGCGAACATGAGCGGGAAGATCTGCGCCACACCGCCGTAGGCACCGAGGAGGAGGGCGACGATCGAAACTTCGGATTGGATGGCGAAGAAGTAGGCGATGGCGGAGAGAGCAACGACGAGAATACGGATCACGAAGCGCTGCCGGTGATCGTCGAAGCTCCTGGGGAAGGCGCGAACGAGGCCGTCGCGGACGCCGATCGAGGCGGCCGAGTGGAGGATCGAGTCGCCGGACGACATGGAGGCGGCGAGGGTTCCGGCGCAGACCAGGCCGATGAGGATGGGCGAGAGATCGACCTGGGTGAGGAGGAAGGGCACAATGGCGTCGGGCTCCTGTCCGGGGAAGGCTAAGATGCCCGAGAAGCCGATGAGAAGGATCGGTACCAGGAAGAGCTGAAAGGTGGGATAAAGCACCACGGTCAGGCGTAGGGCGCGGTCACTCTTGGCGGCGTAGCTTTTCATGAAGAGGTGGGGCCACATGGTGAAGCCGATGCCGGAGATGAGCACCGCCGAGCTGAAGCCGGCCCAGGCCCACGGTTCGCCGCTGCGGGTCAGGCCGGGGGCGATCAGCATCTGGGCTTGGTCGCTTTCGGCGATCTGGCGGAACATCTCGCCGACCCCGCCGTGCAGCTTGTAGGGCAGGTAGAGGCCGAGGAACCAGGCGATGACCATCATGAAGACACCCTGGAAGGTGTTGGTCCAGCCGACGCCCAGAACACCGCTGGTCAGGACGTAGATCATCACGATGCCATAGGTGACCGCGGCACCGACTTCGAACGAGACGCGACCCTCGGTGATGGTCGAGAGGATCAGCCCGGCGCCCTTCATCTGCAGGGTCAGGTAGGGGATGAACACCGCAACACTCAGGACCGCGAGCAGGATCTGCAGCGTGCGGCTCTCGTAGCGGTGCGCCAGCAGCTCGGCCTGGGTGACGAAGCCGAACTTTTCGCCCAGGCGACGCGCTCGCGGGCCGAAGAAGTAGAGCGGCACGATGCCGATCACCCCGTAAGCGATGATGTAGTACGCCGCCGCACCGCGGGAGTAGGCCCACCCTGGGCCGCCCAAGAAGGCGAAGGAAGAGAAGATCGAAGCGCCGAGCACGAAGTACATCACGATGAAGCTCATCGAGCGATCGGCCGCGACGTACCCCGTCACGGATTTCGACACCCGCAGCCCCGGTAGGATGCCCATGGCGAGCGTGACCAGCAGGTAGCCGGCACAGATCCAAAGTGCGATGAGCCAGGTTTCCATCGCCTAATGCTCGCTGCTCTCGTCGTGATCGTCGGTCCGGTAGAGCCAGATCAGAGCCCCGAACATGATGCTCAAGGCCAGCACCACCCAAGCAAAAGAGAGTGGCAGGCCGAGGATCAGCGGCTCGATGCCCGAGAATAGCGGGAAGATAGGCCACACCAAGAGCACGGCGACCAGAGTGTAGAGGCTGACGAAGATGAGCCGCCGACGCCGCTTTGCCGGGTCGGTGCCGTCGCGGACGAGTGTCAGGCCACTCGGTATCGAGTCAGCTCTGCTGGGATTCTTGATGTCGGCGTCCATGTTTCGAGGCACCGATCTTAGTAGACTTCGGCGCGATGTCGTTGATAGAGATCTCTCAAGGGTTGGCGGCCGAGTTGGGGAAGCTGAAGTTCGCCGCACCGGCGAGCTATGTCTACAATCCGCTGGAGTACGCTAGCGAACCCTTCCATCGCTTCTTGGACCGCTTCGGCGCCAAGCCCAAAGAAGTGCTCCTGGTAGGCATGAATCCCGGCCCCTGGGGCATGGCGCAGACCGGCGTGCCGTTCGGCGCCGTGACCGATGTCAAGGAGTGGCTCGGTATCCGAGAGGGGCGGATCGGCAAGCCCCCCAACGAACACCCCAAGCGACCGGTGCTCGGCTTCGAGTGCACTCGCGAGGAGGTCTCCGGAAAGCGCATCTGGAGTTGGGCTCGCGCAGCCTTCGGTACGCCGGAGCGTTTCTTCGAGCGCTTCTTCATCACCAACTACTGCCCGCTACTCTTCCTCGATGGGGCGGGTCGCAATGTGACCCCCGACAAGCTGAAAGCCAAGGACCGCGAAGCGTTGGAGCCGCCGTGCAACGATGCGCTGCGTCGCGTCGCGATCCATCTCGAAGTGCGCCACGTCGTCGGCGTCGGTGTGTGGGCGGAGAAGCAGGCAAAAGCAGTGCTCGGCGATCTCGACCTCGAGATCGGCCGCATCTTGCACCCGAGCCCTGCCAGCCCGGCCGCTAATCGCGGATGGGCCGAAGCCGCGACGCGCGAATTTGCCGCGATGGGAATCGAGGTCTAGCGACGCTTCGGCTCAGACGCCGAGGCCCGCATCGGTGCTCAAGGAAGGCGAGATTTGACTTGAGATCAAGACGTCGCCTTCCTTAGCCCAGCTAGGTTTTAGCCCGCGAGTAGCTTCTCGTCCATTGCCCGGGCTTGCCGGCGACCTTCTTCGACGTCGACGAAGGCGAGGATTGTTCCACCGATGACGAAGAAGGCGATCACCGAGAGGATCGCGCCGCGGGTCGATCCGGTGACCAGGATCATCCAGCCGAAGAGCAGCGGGCCGAAGAGACCGGCGAACTTCTCGAACACCGAGAAGAAGCCGAAAAACTCGGCCGCTTTGTGCTTGGGGATCATCGAAGCGAAGAGCGACCGACTCAGGGCCTGCGCGCCGCCCTGAACGGCCCCGACCATGATGGCGATGATGTAGAACTCGGCTGTCGTTTCGAGGTAGTAGGACACCACGCAGACGAGAGTGAAGACGAAGAGGGCGATGAGAATCGAGCGCTTGGCGCCGATCTTGCCGGCCAGGGCGCCGAAGAGGAAGGCGAAAGGGATGCCGACGAACTGCACCAGCAGGATCGCGGACACGATGTGCTTCTGTGGGATCTCGCGCGAGGCGGCGTAGATCCCGGCCATACGCACGATGGTGCCGATGCCGTCGTTGTAAATCAGCATGGCGAGGAGTGTCAGAAACGCCTGCCGGTAGCTCTTGATTTCCTTGAAGGTCTCCTTGAGCCGTTGTAGGGAAACGCGAATCGCGCTGCTCGCGTCCCGCTCGTCGGCTTCGATCTCCCGCGGCGGCTCGGGGACCCAGCGGAAGAGAGGTAAGGAGAAGACGCCCCACCAGACCGCGACGCCGACAAAAGCATAGCGTGACGCAGCAGCGAAGTTCTCCTGGATCCCAGGCAGAAAACCCACCAGCAAGAGGCCGCTACCGAGATAGCCCAGCGCGTAGCCCGCGGTGGAGACGCGGTCCATCTCGTCACCCTTGGCGATGTGCGGCAAAAAAGAGTCGTAGAAGACGAAACTGGTGGCGACGGCGAAGTTGCCGATGCTGAAGAGCACTGCCGCGAGCACCCATTGGTCCTGCTGGATGAAGAACATACAAGCCGTCGCCAAGACTCCGAGGAGGACGAAGCCCATCATCAGGCGCTTCCGCCAGGCGAGGAAGTCGGCCAAGGCGCCGAGAATCGGCGCCGTGACGGCGACCAGACCCAGGGCAAGGGCCGTCGCGATGGAAAACCGGAACGTCGCCGTTTCCTGATCCAGGCCGGACGCCGCGACCTGCTGGAAGAAGATCGGGAAGACCGCGGTGACGATGACCAGATAGAAAGCGGAGTTCGCCCAGTCGTACATCGCCCAGGCGCGGAGCTCCGGACGGTGCAGGCCGAATCGTTCGAGAAAGGTCGGAGCCACTCGCTCGTTCATTGGGCGTCCTCGCAAGAGAATGATGCGAAGACGATCTCACACTTTGGTCCGCAAGCGAAGTCGGCGGACCGGCAGTGTGCGGACTGACTTGAGGTAGCGAGCTGGAGATCAGGTCTCGAGGAAAGCCCGCAGGCGCGTCGCGCGGCTCGGGTGGCGTAGCTTGCGCAGGGCCTTCGACTCGATCTGGCGGATCCGCTCGCGGGTGACGTTGAACGAGCGGCCGACCTCTTCCAGAGTGTGCTCGGAGCCCTCGCCGACGCCGAAGCGCATCCGCAACACGAGCTCCTCGCGAGGGGTCAGGCTCTTCAGAACGTGGCCGGTGGAATCGCGCAGGTTCAGATCGACCACCGACTCGATCGGCGAGACGGCGTTCTTGTCCTCGATGAAGTCGCCGAGGTGAGAGTCTTCCTCTTCGCCGATCGGTGTTTCGAGCGAGATCGGCTCCTGGGCGATCTTCATGATCTTGCGCACCTTCGATGCCGAGAGATCCATGCGCTGGCCGATCTCTTCCGCCGTCGGCTCGCGGCCGAGCTCCTGCACCAGGGATCGGCTGGTACGGGTGAGCTTGTTGATGGTCTCGATCATGTGCACCGGGATACGGATGGTTCGCGCCTGGTCGGCGATCGCCCGGGTGATGGCCTGGCGGATCCACCACGTGGCGTAGGTCGAGAACTTGTAACCGCGGCGGTACTCGAACTTCTCGACCGCCTTCATCAGGCCGATGTTGCCTTCCTGGATGAGATCGAGGAACTGCAACCCGCGATTGGTGTACTTCTTGGCGATCGACACCACGAGTCGGAGGTTGGCGACGATCAGCTGTGCCTTCGCCCGCTCGCAGGCTTCTTCGCCGCGCCGGATCCGACTGATCGTCTTGGTGACATCCTCGTATTTGGTGCCGTAGCGCTCCTCCAGACTTTCGAGCTTGGAGGCGTACTTTTCGATCCGCCGCCCTTGCAGCGCCTTGAGCTCCTCGTTGGTCTCTCTCGAATAGGCTTTCTTGGCTCGTCGCAGATCGTTGCGCAAGCGTGAGAACTCACGATGGATGTCGCGCAGCAAGGCGACGAGTGCGTTGCGCGTCTGAGCACTGAAGTCGATCGATCGGATGTCTTTGGCGATCTTGGCCAGGAGGCGATCGATCTCCCGGTCGCGCTCTTGGTACTTCGGGTCCTTGGTATCGACACCCTTCTGCCCGGCTCGCAGCTCACGGATCGAACGGTCTTGCTCGCTGATTCGTTGGAAGGTAGCGAGGTTGTTCTGGATCCGGGCGCTCGACTTCGCATCGAGCGCTTCGCTGGATTCGCCCGCGATCATGTCCTTGAGGAAGCGATCGTCCTTCTGGGCCATCTCGTTCAGGCGCAGCAGCTCGCGCAACACCAGGGGGTTCGAGCACAGAGCCTCGTAGATCGTCCACTCGCCATTCTCGATGCGCTGAGCGATCTCCACTTCCCCTTCGCGATCGAGCAAGGGGACGGTCCCCATCTCACGCAGGTACATGCGCACCGGGTCGTTCGTTTTCTCCTGCTCGGTCAGAACGAACTCTTGGGGGCCTTCGCCTTCTTTCTTGTCGAAGTCGCCCGTCGGGAGCGCGCCTTCGTCTCGATTCTGATGCCGCTCGGGACGCGCGATGACGTTGATACCGAGGTCCTTCAGGCGCAGGTAGACCTCATCGAGCTCATCCGGCAGTCCGACGACCTCCGCCGGGAGCATCTCGTAGATCTCGTCGTAGAGCAGGTAGGTCTTGTCCTGCCCGAGCTCTAAGAGCTGCTTGACGGAGCTGTATTTATCCTCGATCGCCATGACTTTCGAGCTCGTCAATTCGTTGCCTGCCTTCCTTCTTCGCTCTGGAACACTGCTCAGCGGATGAGCTCATCGACGTCCCCGCTCACCACAACTTTCCGGTCATTCCCGGATGCAGGCTACGACTCAGAGACTTCTTTTCTTCGAGCAACTGAATCAGGAGCTCGCTATTTCCTTGTTGCTGGGCTTGTCGGATCTGTCGCATCAGCTCGGTCTGGCGCTGCTTGAACCAGCGGCGCAAGAGCTTCTCGAGAGTCTCTGGAAGGTCCCCCCCTCCAGAGTCGGAATCTTGTAGCAGAAGGCGAGCCGCACGGTCAATAGCATCGCCCGCGTTACTCAGCTTCGCCACGACATCCGAACCGGTAGGAGCGGCAGACTCTCCGTCTCCATATAAATCGCGAAAAGCCTCGTAAATATTCCGACATTCCGCATCGAGGAAGATTTCTGCCGGTGGCAGCTGCGCTGGTCGTGGGATCTCAGCGCCCTCTTGGAGTAGGAGGCAAAGAGCTTTCTCCTCTTCCGAGCGAACTTCCCGTCGGACATCCGCCGCCGAGCTCTCGATGGCCTTGAAATAGTGCTCTGCCCCTCGTCGGCCCCGCAGAGCGCCCTCCGGGACGCCGAGATGCTCGGCCGCTCGCCGGCGGTAGGCTTCGCGCTCCACCTCGCTACGCACGATGTTGAGCAACTCGGCAATCGGCTTCGCGGCACGTGCTTGCAGCACCGGCGTAAGATCTTTTGCAGGTGGGATCAGTTTTCGGATCCCCAGCCAGACTGCATCTTCAGCCGTCGTAATGCATTCGAGGACCGCCTCGCCCCCGGCTTCGACGCGCAGAGAGTCCGGGTCGTGGCCACGGGGGAAGCTGGCGCGGCGCACCGCCAGTCCAGCGCCCAAGAGGATCGGTAGAGCGCGCTCGAAAGCCTTCTCGCCGGCATCGTCGCCGTCGTAGGCGAGGGTGACCTCGTCGCTGTAGCGGGCCAACAGGCGTGCCTGGGCTTCGGTCAGTGCAGTGCCCATTCCGGCGATCGCCCAGGAGACCCCGCTCGCCACCGCTCCCAGAACGTCGAAGTAGCCTTCGACCAAGACCGCCTTGCCGTCCTCACGTAGGGTCCGCTTGGCCTGGTGGAAGCCGTAGAGCAGGTTACTTTTGTGGAAATGCTCGGTCTCACTGGTGTTGACGTACTTCGCCCGGTCGTCGCCCAGGGTGCGGCCACCAAAGCCGACCAGGCGGCCCGATGGGTTGTGGATGGGGAACATGAGGCGGTGGCGGAAGCGATCATAAGGGTTGCCGGTTTTTTGGCTGCGGCCGACCAGTCCGGCGGCGATGAGAGACTCGAGTGGGATCCGCCCTTTCAATGCCTGGAGCAGATTATCCCAGCCATCCGGCGCGTAGCCGAGACCGTAGGAGGACTGCAGCTCGGGAGAGATCTGACGCTTCTCGAGGTAGTCGCGGGCGAAGGCGCTGTGTTGCAAGCCTTGCTCGAAGAACTTCGCAGCAGCCTCGAGGGCCGAGCTGATGCCTGCTTCAGCGCTCGACGGCCGACCGGTCGGACGGTTTGGCAGCGGGATGCCGTAGCGCCCGGCCAAGGCTTCGATCGCGGCTGGGAAGTCGTCACCACTCTGCTCCATGAAGAGTTTGATCGTGTCGCCGCCGACGCCGCAGCCGAAGCAGTAGAAGAGTCCCTGGTCAGGATCGACGCTGAAGGATGGCGTCTTCTCTTTGTGGAAGGGACACAGACCCTCGTACCGCTGCCCCTTCTTCTCGAGTTGTGTCATCCCACTCGCGACCTCGACGATGTCCGAAGCGTCTCGGACCGCCTGAACGAGCTCGGACGTGATCTTGGTCGGGCTCAAGAGAGCCCGTCTTTCAGCTGGGCGATGGTGGCGCCATTGCCGCCCTCGCGTGCCCGTCCGGCACGATGCTCTGCCACTGCGGGATGCGAGCGTAGGTGGGTCCTGACTGCGGACCGCAATCGACCGCTGCCGTGTCCATGGATGATGCGGACCGCTGATAGGGAGGCGAGCAATGCCTGGTCGAGAAAATGATCGAGGCGCTCGAGAGCCGGCTCGACACGCTGCCCGACCAGATTGAGCTCTTTCGGGGCTTCCTCGAGGTCGTTCGAGGACTGTCGAGACGAAACTCTGACGGCGGGCTTTGCCGGTCGCGACGGTTTCGAAGCGGACGTCGCGGCGAGATCGTCGGCCCGACAGCTCAGCAACTTGCCGTTGACCCGAACCCGAGCCTGCCCGCGCTCCAGCTTCTCGACTCGGCCGATCCAGCCCAGGCGTCGATGCTTTGCCGTCGCGCCAACTTCGATCTCACCGGTTGTTGGGTCGTCGTCACCGAGGTCGAACGAAGGGCTGGTCTCGAAAAGACGCTTCTCCGCGGTGCTCGCCAGATGGCGTCGACGACCGCTCTCGAACTGCGCGCGTAGCTTCTCGACCTCATCGCGAAGACGGGTGCGGGTATCCTCGCGAAAAGCGTCCAGTTGTCGCTTCATGGTCTTGGCTAGGCTCTTGCGCTCATTGATCAGCTCGGCTTCCTGATCCGCCAGGCGCTGTCGCAGCTTGGCCGCGTCATCGATCTCCACATCGAGTCGTTGCTGCTGCTGGGCGAGCTCTTGGCGAGCGCGTTCGACCTCGGCCAGCAAGCGGCGCAAGTCGCGGTGCTCGGAGCCGAGAAGCTCTTCCGCCCGATCGAGCCAGGCGGACGGTAGGTCGAGACGGCGCGCTAAGGCCAGTGCCTTGCTGCCGCCGGGGGGGCCGGGCTGTAGACGGTAGGTCGGGTGGCCGCTGTCGGCGTCGAACTGCATGGCGGCACAGAAAGCGCCGTCAGTCTCCAGTGCCGCGACCGCCAGCTGGCTCAGATGGGTCGTGACCAACATCAGGCACCTTTGCTCGGCCAGACCTTCGAGCAAAGCCATCGACAACGCCGCTCCTTCCTCGGGATCCGTGCCGGAGCCCAGTTCGTCGAGGAGGATGAGGCTGTCGGGGCCCGCCGCCAGCCAGGCCTCGCGCAGGCGCAGTAGTCGGCCACTGAAAGTGGAACGATCAGCCAGAAGATCCTGCTCGTCGCCGACGGTGGCGACGACGTTGTCGAGAAAAGGCAGACGGCTGCCGCGAGCGGCAGGGATCGGTAGCCCGCAGAGATGGACGACGGTCAGAAGGCCTACCGTCTTGAGGGCCACTGTCTTGCCGCCGGCATTCGGCCCGGTGATCACCAGCGCCCGTTGCTCGGTCGATAGCTCGAGATCCAGGGGCACGACAGCCTCCTGGTTGCCTTCCTGTCCCAAAGCCTCCCGGCGATGCTCGGCAAGCTCGGGAACAAGTAGCGGGTGCCGCGCCTGCAGAAGCTTGAGCTCGTGCCGAGAGCCGATCTCGGCCAGGTGGCCGCCGCTGGCTTCGGCGAAGCGGACCGCAGCTTGCAGAAGATCGAGCTCTCCCACCAACTCAGCGTGGGCACGAAGCGTTGGTAGGTCATCGATCAGGCGCTGCACCAATTCCGCCAGGATGCGCCGCTTCTCAGCTTCGGCCTCTTCGACCGCTTGTTGTAGCTGGTTGTTGTCTTCGACCGCTTCGAGCGGCTCGAAGTAGTAGCTCTTGCCGGTGCCCGAGCGGCCGTGGAGGAGCCCCGGGACTCGACCCCTAGCGCCTGCCTGGAGGGTCAGAACCAGGCGACCACCGCGGAGGGGGATGGTCTCTTCACTCAGGTGTTCGCGGTACTGCTCGACAAGGGAGCCGAGCTGTTGGTAAATGCGGCTTCGAACCCGCCGCAGACGACCACGGAGCTCGGCGAGTCGTGGCGTCGCATCTTCGCGAATCTCGCCCCGGGAGTCGAAGGTCTTGCGCAGCCTCTCTTCGAGATCGGCACAAGAGGGGAGCGCTTCGGTCAGCTCGGTCAACGCTACGCAGACCGGGTCGGCCTCGACAATGCGTCTCGTGGCCCCCAAGCTAATGGTCAATAGCGACCGGATGGCTATCATGTCCCGGCCACCGAGCATGTGTCCGCCGGCCTCAACACCCGCCAACAGTGGCTCGAAAGGCCTCTCGCACAAGGGGACCAGAGGCTGCGCACCGACCAGGCGTCGCGCTTCGTCGTAGCGCCTGCGATGGCGAACGAGCTGCTCCTCCTCGCTGTAAGGTCGCAGTGCAGCGAGGCGTTGGTGTCCCAAATCGGACGCCGCGCGGCAGGAGACTAGGCGCAAGAGCGCCGTCAGCTCGAGAGCCGACTCGGTGGCGCGGGAAACGACGGAGGAAGGCATCGAAGAAGACAGAGGGTTTGGCGCCACCAACGCAAAACGGGAGCGAGGCAACCTCGCTCCCGCCGGCGGACTGTTCTGATGAAGCTTGGACGAAGGCCGAGGTCAGTTGAGACCCAAACGGCGCTCTTCTGCCAGCTTGCGGAGCATCTTCTTGCGGCCCTGGAGCGCTTTGCGCTTGCGCTTCACACAGGGCTTTTCGAAATGCTGTCTCTTCTTGAGCTCGGTCAAGATGCCGGCTTTCTCACACTTCCTCTTGAAACGGCGAAGAGCATTCTCGAAGCTCTCCTCGTCGCGAACATGAACGATCGGCATCTCGGTCAGTCCTCTCGTGGCAGAAGTAGTTCAGGGTTTCTGGGTAGAAATCGGTCGGCCAGACCGGTCTTTTGTGGCAAGGCAAAGGCCGCCGCGAGAGCGGCGGCCATCCCTTAGACTATCAATTATTGACGAGCGATCGAGTCTCTGTCAAGCCCTTGGCGGGTCGATCGACCCTCAGGACTCAGGGGTCACTGCGTCGAAGTCCGTCTTGTAGACCTTGAGGACGTCCTTGTTCTTCTGAAAGAAGACCGCCGCTGCGGCGCCGCGGGGCTCTTCTTTCGGGAAGTACCATCCGACGCGCTTGCCATCATCGTACTCGCGCACGTTCGAAGTCCTTGGTGTGCCCAGCAGCGCTTGGACCTCAGCCTCTGTCATGTCTTTCTTGATCGTGCCGAGCCGCTCTTCCGTGATGTACCGGAACTCTTCCGCGTGGGCCTTGGCTGCCAAGAGCTTCTCGTTGCCCGGATCGTTGACCAGAGCTGTGCTGTAGATGTCGATCGCGCGTTGGTACTCGCCGCCTCGGGTGATGTACTCCTGCGCGACCAGGATGTCCTCGTCACTCTTCATCCCCAGGGCTTGGCGTTGGATATCCGTCGGCTCGGCGCCGATGCCCTGTTCATTGATGAACTGGATGAGTCGATCGATGAACTCCTCGGCCCCCTTGGTGATTTCCGATTCGAGAGCCGTAGCCTGCTCATCCAGAGTCGGCGGTGCCTCGCCTGCGGCACCTTCTGCACCCTCGCCTTCGTCCGTTGCCGGTTCGGCTTGGCTTTCTTCCTCCCCCTCTTCGCCACCGCTGGCGATCCGCTCTCGAAGACCGGTCAGCTCGCTTCGTTTACCGTCGAGATCGGCTTTGGCTTGTTCCAACCAAGCCCAATCCTCGGCATCTTTGGCGGCTTTCAGCTCTTCCTCGGAGACCTGGTTGCAGGCAAACAGGCCGAGAGAGGCGAGTAGCACGCTAATGAGGGCGAAGAGTGCGTTTCCTCTGCGCATCGCTTTTCCTCCATTGAGACTGGCAGGGATGTCGAAAGATCAATCTACCATAGCCGTGTGACGAGCTACAAGTTGCCTCAGCCTGTCGATGCGTCGGAGCAACGCGGCTAAACGCCCTCACATCAAGGGTTTTCGGATCTCTGGCTCCTTGACAAGGATGGTCGCTTGAAAAATAATTCCAGTCTTGTGTCCAGGAAAAACTCGCCGTATTTGAAATAGGAAAATCTGGGTCGCTTGAAGGAGCACCTCGAAGGAGCACTGAGATGTCAGATTCGCCGGAAGTGTCGCAGCAGACCGGGGCACACCAGGGCGGCACAGAATGGGCCAAGCGTCTGGAGCAAGTAGACCGCCACGTCGCTTCGAAAGTCGAGCAGGTGGTGCGGGATCTTCAGGATCTCGCGGCAGCGGCTGAAGAGAAGGCCGTCGGTCAGTTGCTGGCGGCGACGACCCGCGTCGATGGTGCGGAGACCCAACGCGACATCCTCAAGGCGCTTGTCGACGAGGGTCGGAGGTTCGCGTCCCGCACGGCGTTCTTTCTCACCCGGCCAGGAGAGGTTCGGGGTTGGTCGGCTCGCGGTTTCGATGACCAGGCGCCATCGCTGGATGGTCGACACTTTGCCTACGAAGAAGGCAGTGTCTGGGCACGCATGGCTCGCACAGCGGGCACGGTCACCCTGGCAGGTGAAGAATGCGCCGAGGTTTGTCGCAGTCTCGATGCGTCGCCGGGGGAACAGGGCGTCTTGATTCCCCTGGTTCTCCGCGGCCAGCTTGGTGGAGTGCTCTTCGCGGATCGGATCGCGAGCGACGAAACGCTCGGCACGGCGAGTCTTCAGCTTCTCACCCACTCGGCCGCACAGGCGATCGAGACGTTGGCAATTCGCGGTGGCGGCAGTTCGCCAGCCCTGCGCGGTGAAGCCAGCGAGGCGAGCCCTGTTGCTTTGTTCCAGCCTCAGGATGAAGGCGCGGAGCCGTCAGCTGTCGAGAGCTCGGAGGTTGCGGACGGGGTTCGCACAGCCGCAACCGCGGTCGGTGCTGCGGCTGTCGTTGGCGCGGCAGCAGCTGGCATCTCGTCTGTTCTGGGAGAGACATCCACCGAAGAAGTCACTGCACCCATCGAAGAAGCTCCTGGCGTCGATGCGGCGCCAGAGGTGGACGAAGCGGTGGCCGAGGAAGAGGCTTCGGTCGTCGAGGAAGAAGCAGCGGTCGCTCGAGACGATGCAGCGACTGACGATGCGGTCGCTGACGAGCCGGCTGCTAGCGAGGCCCTTGTCGAAGAGCCGCTAGCTGAACCGGAGGTCGAAATCACTGCCGAACCGACGGAGCTCGCCGAAGAGGTGGTCGCGCTCGACGGCGAGGCAGAGGAGCTGACCGCAGCGGTCGAGATCCAGCCGGACAGCGAGACGGTCGAGGAAGTCGACTTCGAGATGGTCTCGACCGCGGGCCCGGACGAGATCGAACCGCTCGAGCCGGAAGAGCTCACCGAAGAGGATTTGGAAGCCGCAGCGGCGGATATCGAAGTCGAGAGGACCCCCGAGCCGGAGCTCGAGGACACCAGCGACCTCTGGGCTTCGGGTTCCGACGAAGAGCCAACTCTGGTCGAAACCGCGCCGAGGGAGGAGGCTCCTCTGCCTCCGCCTGCACCAGCGATCACGCCGGATCCGACGGTCGGCCAGGAAACAGTGCGGCTCGATATCGCTGCCTTGCAGGGGCAGATGCCCGGAGGTGCGCCGCCGGTCGCCGAAGAAACCGCCCCCGCCGCGGCTGTGGAAGAGACGGCGAAGGTACCCGAATGGGACGTCGAGCCGGTCCCTGCAACGCGATCGACGGAACCGGAATTCGAGCTCGAGCCGGACGAGCCGGCCTATGAGCTCGAGCCGGACTCGGAAGCGGTGACGACCCCCATGGCGCAGCCGGACTTCGCAACAGGGTCAGACGACATTAGTGAAGATCCTACGATCATGACAGCGCGAGGGGATCTGGGAGTCACTCCGCCGGCTGAACCGGCACCGATGTCAGGAGGCTACGTACCTCCCGCGCCAGAGGAGGTAACACCCCCTCCGAGCACCGGCTTCGCACCGCCGCCGGCCAAACCGGACGCCACCGGATCGACCCAGGTCGTACCGCCAACGGATATCCAGGGGCCGGGTTCTGCTTTCGGTGGCAGCTCAGGTATTCCGGATGGCGAGGAGGCTTTGCACGAAGAAGCGCGCCGCTTGGCACGCCTCCTGGTCAGCGAGATCAAGCTGTACAACGAGGAGATCATCGAAGAGGGTAGGCGAGCTGGCAACATCTACGATCGCCTCAAGGACGATATCGATCGATCGCGCCAGATGTACGAAGAGCGGATTGATCCACGGCTGAACGAAAGCGGCAACGACTACTTCCGGGCAGAGCTCGTACAGCGTCTGGCTGGCGGTGACGAGCGGATTCTGGGTTATTGAATTCGCGCCGCTGGTTCCTGCTGGCGCTGTCATCGGTATCGCTCCTCATGGGTCTGGGCTGCGGCTCGGACACCACCAGCCCAGACCATTCGGTTGATTCGGCGGCAGGTCCGCGCGCGGCAACGACGCAGTACCCGATCGTCTTCGTGCTGCTGAGTGGCTTGCGTCCGGATATGGTCGGTGCGCTAGGGGGTTCAGGCGGTTGGACGCCCAACATCGACGCCTTCGCCCAAGAAGCCGATTGGGTCGGCACATCCGTCGTCGCTTCGAGCACGCCGGTCGTTTCACTGACCTCTTTGATGGCCGGCGTATCGCCTTGGCATCACCAGATCCTGGACCAACTGCAGTCACGGCCGAGGGGCGACTTGCCTCTCTTGGCACAAGCGTTGACCGATCTCGGTTATCGAACGGAAGCACGAATCCCAGTTGAGTACCGTCTCCATCGATTCGGCCTCCTCGAGGGTTTCGAAACGACAGCTCCGATCGAGCCGATTGCCGACACCGCAGGAGACTTGCGGCTGCTGACCGACCAGCCGGTGCTGTATTGGCTCCATTTGCTGGAAGCCAGCGCTCCCTACAAGCGGCGGGACGAGCAGATTCCGCGGCTCGCCGCCCTCTCTGAGGGGCTGCCGAACAAGATAACGGCGCGCTCCCTGTGGCCTTATGCTGATCCCGCGGTGCCATTGCCTGCGCGGCAGCGCCGGGAGCTTCGACAACTCTTCAGTCACGAGGTCGCCTGGGCTGATCTTCAGGTGGGCGAGATCCTCGAGGCTGTCCGCGCAAGCACCTCTTGGGACAAGGCCTGGATCATCCTCACCGCAACCCAAGGCACCGAGCTCGGAGACCATGGCCAGGTGCTCTTCTCGCAGAACCTCAAGCGGGCTTCCATCGAGGTTCCATTGCTCATCAAGCTGCCCCAAGGTCTGAAGGACAGCCGTCTGCGCGTCTCACCGGAGCACCGGGTCGAGCAGCGGCGCCTGTGGACCACTCTGGTCGAGGCTGCCGGAGGGGAGGTCGGGCCGATCCATGCCCCGAGCCTCTTCCGAGTCGGCCCCTTGCCTATAGTTTCCGAGCTCTACTCGCGTAACGGCGTCAACCAGTTCTCGTTCTTGAAAGGAGAGACTCAGCTCATCTGGTCGAAGCGCTTCGCTCCGCCGGAGCCCGAGTATTTTCGAGCCCAATTCGCTCGCAGTGGGGGGCGTGTTGCCCTGTCCGAGGCTCCGCATCGTCTTTTCAGGCGTATGACAGCCGATTTTCGTCGAGCGCGGCCTTTTTCAGGATCTGCAGATGACGAGCCTCCGGAGCTAAACCTCGAGCGTTGGACGGAGAATGGCGTCGAAGAGGTGGAGGATGCGGAGCTGGCCGAAGAGCTGGCAGGCGAGCTGTGGCTGCAGCTGAGGCGCTTTGTAGAAGAAGAGCGCGCACCGGGGGAAGAATCGACGTTGAGCAGACCCGCCCGGTGATATAGTCTACCGCCCGTTCGTACGGGCAAAATAGGGTCCATAGCTCAGCGGTTAGAGCAACCGGCTCATAACCGGTTGGTCCCTGGTTCAAATCCAGGTGGACCCACTCAACAGCTCTCGACAGCGAGAGAACACAACGTCTTCGAGGCGTGACGGAGTTGCAAAGATATGTCAGGCCCTTTGGAAGCCATCGTCTCCCTTCAAAAGACGCTCACTGAGTTGGCAGATGCCGACCAACGGTTGAACAGCATTCCCGACTGGATGTCGGAGCTCCACGAAGAGCATAGCCTGCAGAAAGCCGAGATCGATGCCGTCGATGCAGTAGGCCAGACAGCAGAGCAGGAAAGGCGAGAGGCCGAAGGCGCTCTGGCCGATGCCGAGGCTTTGCAGAAGCGCTATCAAGAGCAGCTCGGAAAGGTCTCTACCCAGCGCGAGTACGGGGCTTTGCTCAAGGAGATCGACACCGCCAAGGAGCAAATCACCAGCAGCGAGCAGGCAGCGATCGAAGCGGCGGAGCGAAAGGAAGAGTCCGACGCCAAGCTCACTGAGATGCGGGAGGCGTTCCGCGATCTCGATACACGCTACAAGACCGAGCTAGACAAATGGGAGAGCGAGAAGCCGGCTGTGGCCGAAACGGTCAAGCAGCTCGAGGCCCGTTCCGAGGAGTTGCGGGGCGCGGTTCCGCGAAACGTGCTGGTGTTGTTCGATCGACTGTTCGAGCGCAGCAATAGCCAGGCCTTGGCCCGGGTCCGTAAGATGAAGATGGCTCGGGGGAATGCCATGTGGCATTGTGACGTCTGTAGCTACAATGTGAGGCCACAAGTATTGGTCGAGATCCGCGAGCAAGGGGCTCTCAACCAGTGCGAGAGCTGCAAGCGGATTCTCTACTGGGAAGACGAGGCGTAGCGGAACGATTCGAGATCGAGGGAGCGATGAACTCGGTCGAGCAAACAATCGCGGAGCGCTTGGCTACCATCCGGAGTCGCGTCCACGAGGCTTGTCAGCGGAGCGGTCGCGATCCGGAGGAAGTGCACCTTCTCGGAATCAGCAAGCGTCAGCCGCTGGAAAAGATCCGAGCTGCCATCGATGCCGGGCTTCGGACCTTGGGAGAAAATCAGATCCAAGAGGCTGTCGCCAAGAGCGCCGAGTTACCTGTCGGGATCGAATGGCATTTCGTCGGCCACCTGCAGTCGAACAAGGCCAAAGCGGCGGCGCGTCTGTTCGACTTCGTCCATTCGGTTGATCGGCCGAAGATCGCCCGACGCCTCGACGCTGAAGCCAAGCGCTTGGGAAGACGGATTCAAGGTTTCGCACAAGTGAATCTGGGCGCCGAAGTGACGAAAAAAGGCTACGCGGTCGAGGGGTTGGTCGAAGCCTTGAAGCCGTTGGCTGAACTCGAGCACCTGAGACTCGTCGGTTTGATGGCTATTCCGCGCTACGAGCAAGATCTCGAGTCAGCGAGGCGATGGTTTCGAGAGCTGCGCGAGCTACGTGACCAGGTGGCCGCACAACATGAGTGGCACGACTTTCCGGGTTTGCTTTCGATGGGAATGAGCCATGACTTCGAGATTGCCATCGAAGAGGGTGCTACCCATATTCGTGTCGGCACCTCGATCTTCGGTCAGCGGTCGAGCTGAGGATGATCTCCCTAGGCAATCGATCACTCGGCACGGTTCGATCCGCCGATCTTCGAGCGCGGTGACGTCGGACGTCGGCAATGTCCGTCAGAACACTCTCGGATTTGGTTTTTCGGATCCGTGACATCGCGAGCGGTCGATCGGATCTCTTGTCGTCCAGTACCGGAGGCCGGCGGGAAGTCCTGTCGACGGCTGACTTTCTGCGCGACATTCACTCGCTGGCTCTGGCCTTGAAGGCTCGAGACGTCCGGCGGGGCCATCGGATCGCGATCTTCAGCGGCAATCGGCCCGAGTGGCACGTGGCCGACTTCGCGTGCCAGCTACTCGGGGCTCACACCGTTCCGGTGAGCTCCTCCCTCTCGGCCCAGCAGGTCGGCTTCATCTTGCGCAACAGCGCTTGCCATTGGGTGTTCTACGATACGCGGGCGAAGTACGAACTGCTGGCGAGCCTCGAGTCGTCACTCACCTCCCCCCCAGCCCTCGTGGCCTTCGCTGCCGAGGCCGCTTCGGAAGGCGGGTTGACGATCACCCGACTGATAGGGGACGGGGCGGCGAGGCAAGGTGATGTGCCGATCGAGCGCTTCCGAGGTGTCGTCGGAGAGAACGATACTGCGAGCTTGATTTTCCTTCAGGGTGCCGATGGTGAACCGGAAAGAGCCTCGGTTCGTCACCTCGATCTGATGACGGAGGTGTCGCGGCAGAACGAAAAACTCGAGCTATCGCTATCGGATCGGGCGGTGGCAGGTCTTCCGTTGGCTCACGGACTCCAGCGCACCGTTGACCACGTCTGTTTCCTTCGCGGAGTTGCGATCCACTATCCAGCCTCAAAGGACGAGATGGCAGAGACTCTGGCTCGCGAACGACCCAACTTGTTGACCGCCTCCTCTGAGATCTACGGTCAGCTTTTCGAGCAAGCCAAGGAGGCCGCTGATCGTCGCAGACCTTTACCTCGCTGGTTGTTTTATCGAGCCGTCTCCCTGAGTCGGCGTCATGCTGCGGCTCGACAAACAGGAGCAGTCGGACCCTTGCTGGCTCTGCAGCGCAAGGTGGTCTCGCTGCTCGTTTTTCGGCAGATCCACCGGCGCCTTGGCGGTTGTTTGCGCCATGCGATCTGTCAAGGACCGCCTGTCGGCAGCGAAGTTCACCGCTTTTTCGCCGAGATAGGGGTCCCAATCGAAGTGGCCGAGGACGTTCCTCCAGTGGAGATCAGCGCGGACGTGGAGCCGCCGCTTTGATCTCGTCGTCGACCCCGTCCTCGAACTGCGCGAAGTTCGCAACGAACATTTTGGCGAGTTTATTCGCCTGCTGATCGTACGCGGCACCATCAGGCCAAGTCTTGCGTGGGACGAGGATCTCCGAAGGCACGTCGGCGATACTCTCCGGAATCGCCAAACCGAAGATCGGGTCCTTGTGCTGGGGGACGTGATCGAGCTCGCCGCTGAGGGCTGCAGTGATCATCCGGCGAGTGTAACCGAGCTTCATTCGGGACCCTGTGCCAAAGGGGCCACCTGTCCAGCCGGTGTTGATCAACCACACTTTGGCCTGATGGCGGGTCAGCTTCTCGCCCAGCAGTGCCCCATAAACACCGGGATGCAGCGGCATGAACGGAGCACCAAAGCAGGTACTGAAGGTCGCTGAAGGTTCTGTGACACCTTCTTCGGTGCCCGCCACTTTTGCCGTGTAGCCACTCAAGAAGTGGTACATCGCCTGAGCTTCCGTCAGTTGACTGATCGGCGGGAGTACACCGAAAGCGTCACAGGTCAGGAAGACGACGTTCTTCGGGTGCCCGGCAGTCCCTCCGAGATCGACGTTGCTCAAGTGGCCCAAAGGGTAGCTGGCACGAGTATTCTCGGTCAGCGAGTGGTCGTCGAGGTCGATGCGTCGCGTCTCGGGATCGTAGATCACATTCTCCAGGATCGTTCCGAAACGCCGGGTGGTGGCGTAGATATCCGGCTCGCCCTCCGGATCGAGTCGGATGACCTTGGCGTAGCATCCACCTTCCATGTTGAAGACGCCGTCGTCGGACCATCCGTGCTCGTCATCGCCGATCAGAGTCCGGTTCTGATCGGCCGAGAGGGTGGTTTTGCCCGTGCCGCTCAGACCGAAGAAGAGCGCGACATCATCCCGATCGACACCGTAGTTGGCGCTACAGTGCATCGCCATGACGCCTTTTTTCGGCAGGATGTAGTTCATGACGGTGAAGATGCTCTTCTTGATCTCGCCGGCATATTGAGAGCCGCCGATGAGGGCCAGCCGTTGGGAAATGTCGAGCAGGATGAAGGTGCCGCTGTAGGTGCCATCGCGATCGGGCTTCGCCAGCACGCTGGGGGCGTTGATGACGGTGAAATCCGGCTCGTGTCGGCTGAGCTTCTCGGCATCTGGCTCGCGGACAAACATGTTGCGGGCAAAGAGATTCTGCCAGGCATTCTCGTTGATCACGCGCACATTGAGCCGGTAGTTGGGATCAGCACCGGCGTAGCCATCGAAGACAAAGAGATCTCGGCTCTGCCAACTCGTCTTGATCTCTTCGAGCAACCGATTGAAATCTTCTTGTTCGAAAGGCTTGTTGACCTTGCCCCACCAGATATCGGTCTCGCTCGACGGCTCGCGAACCACGAACTTGTCGTTTGCAGCGCGACCGGTATGGGCACCCGTTGCGGTCACGAGCGGGCCTTCCAGAGCCAGTTGACCTTCTCCGCGCCGAATGGCCTGCTCGTAGAGCGAGGGCACGGACAGATTCCAGTACGCCGTACCGGTCGTACCGATCCCCTGCTTGTCGAGACCAAAACGGCTGATAGACGGACCGGTGTTCTGCATCAGGATCTCCTTGGATGGAGCGAATTGGCGGGGGATTTTGTGGGACGCCGGATTGTAGCATCCATCATGTCGCAGGCGTCGAGCCGGAAACGGATCGACATTCGGGCCCTTGGATCAGAGAGAAAACAGAGGATGACCGCGAGAGTCGAGGGTCAGCGAATCCTCGGCTGGCGGTCTATGAGGAGGTCATAGAGTTGGCTCAGGTTCTCTCTCGCCGACGAGCTCGTTTGAGCTCTTCTTCCTTGAACATGTACCGAATGTTGTGCTTCGGGATCAGCAGGTTGGGCCCCTTCTGGCGATTCAACTTGATCGCGCTCTTGTCGTACCACTCGATCCAGCCCAGTAGCTCTTCGTCGTTGGTCAGCACGACGACCATCGGCGTCTTGGCTGCCATCTGCTTCAGGTAGTAGAACTCCTCAGCGTTGGTCTGCTCGGGTGGGGCCTGCTTGCGCCGAGCCCCGCGGCTGGACCTCGGCTCCGTAACTTCCGGTCGAATGAGCTTGCGATGGGTCAATGGGTGCCTACCGCCTTTCCTGCGCCCCGTGGCTTACGCGGAGCGCGACGCGACGTCTTTTTTTGGTAGATCGGGTCCTCGTAGGCCAAGCAGCAGAGCAGCCGTCCGCATTGGCCGGATATCTTCGACGGATTGAGGCTGAGGCTCTGACGTTTCGCCATCTGGATCGAGATCGGCTTGAAGTCCTTGAGCCAGGTGGAGCAGCAGAGGGTACGGCCGCAAATGCCGATACCCCCGAGATGTTTGGCTTCGTCTCGGGCGCCAACCTGGACCATCTTGACCCGGGTCGAAAAGCGCTGCGCCAGATCGCGCACCAACTGGCGAAAATCCACCCGTCCGTTGGCCGTGAACAGAAAAGTGGCATGCCTGGCATTGAGCGAAAACTCGACCTTCGACACCTTCATCTCGAGATTGAGTGCCCGGGCTTTCTCGCGACAGAAGCGCTTGGCCAGCATCTCGTTCTTGAGCTTGTTCTCATAGGCCTTGATATCGGCTTTCGCAGCCAGGCGAAGCACCCGGCGCGCACTCGACTTCTGGCAAGGCTTGAAGACCGGCATCGGTGACTTTTCGACTTTGCCGAAAGCCGGTCCGCTCTCGCGATCAACGACGACCCGGTCACCCTGACCGTAGATCCGACCTTCGGTTCGACACAAAGTGAGGTTGGTCTCTTCGCCGAAGCGGACACCAACGAACGTGTCCTCGACAGCGGTCGACATACCTTTGTAGGAACAGCCCGAACAACCCGCCATGTTGTGGTTTCTCGTGGGTCGGAACCCAAGCGCGCATCGGCTGCCAATGGCTTGCGACTGCCGGTGCGATTTGTTGTTTAGATCGGTGCCGTGAACGGCCGAAACCGCCAGCCCAAAGCCAGCGGAGCACATAGAAGCATTATCCATTCGGCTCCACGGCCTGTCAATTCGCCGAGCCTGGCCAGAGCTGGGCGCTCAACTCGCGGCTCGGTTCAACACGCGCCTGCCGATATCGTGACGCAGGGTCTTGCTTGGCCAGCGGATAGCGGACGAGGCGGAGTAGGCCCGCTTGAGCGCTTCCCTCAGTGTTGGCCCGTTGGCGCAGACATTGAGCACCCGGCCACCGGCAGCCACTAACTGATTGTCCTTGAGGGCGGTGGCGGCATGAAAGACCTCGACGCCATCCTGTTGCTGGGCCAGCTCGATGCCGGTAATCGGCTCACCCTTGGCGGGTTTCTGTGGATAACCCGCGCTGGCCAGCACGAGGCAAGCTGCGGCCTCTTTGCGAAAGCTCAGGCGGGGGCCCTCGAACCGTCCTGCCGCGCCGCTGGCCAAGACCGGCAAGAGATCCTGGTCCAACCGCATCAGAAGAGGCTGTGCCTCCGGGTCGCCCAGCCGAACGTTGTACTCGAGCACCCGAGGGCCGTCCTGGGTCAACATCAGACCGGCGTAGAGCACCCCGACAAAACGCCGGTTCTCATCGCTCATGGCGCTGATGGTCGGCCGCACGATCCGGTCGAGAATCTCGGCGCCGGCTCCACTGAGGACGCCGGCAGGGCTGTGGGCTCCCATCCCGCCGGTATTGGGGCCCTTGTCATCGTCCTCGAGGCGCTTGTAGTCCTTCGTCGTAGCGAGCGGCAGAACGTGCTCCCCGTCACAGAAGGAGATGAAGGAGACTTCCTCCCCGACCAGGCATTCTTCGACCACCACGCGCTCCGCAGCTGTCCCAAAACGCCGTTCCTCGAAGAATGTCGCGAGGGCCGCTTCCAACTCCTCTTGATCGCCTGGGATCAGCACGCCTTTTCCGGCAGCCAGACCATCAGTCTTGAGCACCACCGGAAAGCCGAATCGCTCGGCCGCGCGCCGCGCCTCCTCGGCGCTGTGCGCAATCTCGAAATCCGCTGTAGGGATTCCGTTGCGCTTCATGAACTCCTTGGCGAAGACCTTGCTGCCTTCGAGCTCTGCTGCCTGCCGATTGGGGCCGAAGATCGGCAGGCCTCGGTTGGCGAACTCATCGACGATGCCAAGGGTCAGTGGGAGCTCCGGACCGACGACGGTCAGGTCGATCTTCAAATCGGCAGCGAAATCTGCCAACTGATGGATCTCGTTCTCGGGAATCGGAACCGGATCGGCGACCTGTGCGATGCCTGGGTTGCCCCGGGCACAATAGAGCTCTTCGAGTAAAGGACTCTGGCTAAGCTTCCAGCAAATAGCATGCTCTCTGCCGCCGGATCCGACAACCAGAACCTTCATGTGCGATCTCCCCCTGAACGTCGGTGAACAGGGCGTAAGTCTATCCGATGGGGTCGGATCGGGACAGCCCTTGCCGGGACACTAGCGCCAGCGGGCTTGACGCTTCCTTCGCCAGATCGTTTCTCTAGACGGGTACCCTGATTCTCAGTAGCAGCGTAAACTACGCGGATCATGAGCGAAAAACCAGGCGAAACGATCCCGCAAGATGCCGCTTTTACCCCCATCGCATGGCGAGAGGACGGTCTCTATCTCTTGGAACAGACCCTACTGCCAGCGGAGGAGACTTGGATCCACTGCTCGACGCCGGAGATCGTCGCTGACGCGATCCGCCGATTGGCGGTACGAGGCGCTCCCGCAATCGGGGTCTCGGCTGCCTACGGGCTGGTTGTCGGTTTGGAGCCCGTGCAAACCGATGAAGAGCTCGGCCCTCGGTTCGAAGAAGTGTACGAGCTGTTGGTTGGCACTCGACCGACGGCAGTCAACCTCCGGTGGGCGCTCGACTTGGGTCGCAAGGTCTTCGAAGCGCACCGAGGCGAAGGCGTCGAAGCCACTCGCCGTGCCCTCCTCGATTGGGCGAAGGCACTGCACGCGGCGGATCTCGACGCCAACCGCAAGATGGGTGACCACGGCGCCGAGCTCTTTCGCGAGGGGGATCGAGTCTTGACCCACTGCAATGCCGGAGCTCTCGCTACAGGCGGGTATGGCACGGCTGTGGGCGTTATCACCTCCGGCTTCAATGCCGGCAAAGTCGCCCAGGTCTGGGTCGACGAAACGAGACCACTGCTGCAAGGCGCGCGCCTCACTGCCTGGGAGCTCGGCCGATTGGGGATTCCGTACCGGGTGGTTACCGATTCGAGTGCCGGAGCGCTGATGTCCCGAGGGTTGGTCGACCGCATCGTGGTCGGAGCCGATCGGATCGCCGCCAACGGCGATGTCGCCAACAAGATCGGTACCTACACAGTGGCGGTGCTCGCCGCTCGGCACCAGGTGCCGTTCTACGTTGCGGCGCCTCTCTCGACCATCGACCCTCACACACCGAGCGGGAGCGAAATCCCGATCGAAGAGCGCGATCCCGCCGAAGTCACGCGGATCGCCGATGTCGACATGTCGCCGGACTCGGAGATGGCGCAAAATTTCGCCTTCGACGTGACGCCCAACGAGTTGGTGGCAGGCATCATCACCGAAGTCGGAGTCCTCGAGCCGCCCTATGTGGAGAGCATTCGTCGAGCTCTCGGGACGTGAGGCGTTTGCAAGGTTCGTGAGTCTTTGCCGATTTGGTGGAGGCGGTGGGAGTCGAACCCACGTCCGGAAAACTCAGGCACGAGGCTTCTACGTGCGTGTCCTTCCCTTTCTTTTCTTACCGTAGCGCTTGGGCGGAAGGCTTCCGTCGCTACGGCCAGTCCCGAAGTGATCCGGGTTCAGCGTGGGACGCGCTGAACCGTTTGATCCGCATTAACGTCGCCCCGGCTAGTGCAGCGAATCAAAGCCCATGGCCGGGACGCGCGACTTAAGCCGCGAGAGCCAATTCGTCGTTGGCAGTTGTGAGGTTTCCAGTTGACGGATGGAGTCCGGCACGCAACCCCGAGACTGCTCGTTCCCCGTCGAATCCGGTACGCCCCCAAATCGTTGGCAAAGATCTGTCGTCGCGAAGCGTTGCTTCCCAACTTAATCAGGATAACAGACGAGCGGTCTCGATTATTCCCTGTCGGGCGAATCCTCTCGGTCTGTCGGGCGCGACTCGGCGAGCGATTCCCGTGCCAGATCCTCGAAGAACTCCTCCGGGCCACTATTGCGCAGGCGCGCGACGACAAAGAACCAGGCGCCGAAGCTGAGAAGAAGGCCGAACGGAACGAGACCCCAGAGAGCAGGAAACACAGGTGCGACCACCGTGATCGACGCGCCGCCAGCCGCCACTGCCAAAACCAAGGCAGCCGGCTTCTGGACCTTGTAGTCGCTCTTGTCGACTCGATACGTTAATCGAGAGCCATGGTCGAGGGCCTCGACATTGAGCCGACCGGCGACCCATCCGCGTCGCAGGCCCGCCTCGACGGGCAACCCCAAGCGACCGCCCTGCCGATCCTCGGTCTGCCAAAGCCCGCCCCAGTCCTTGGCGGCCATCGCCACGAGATTCTGGCTGGTGATCGGATCCTCAGGCAGTTCGACGGTATGCACTCTGTCGTCGTGCGCCCTGTCGTCTGAAGCGACTCCGGGTTCTGAAGTCGGCATACGTCAGGCTGCAGTCTTCAGAATCAAGTCATCGAAGAACTCTTCGATCGCTTCGAGGAAGCTCTCCAGGCTCGGCAGGCCATGGATCTGACGCCTGAGCCGGATGCCATCTGGCAGGCCTTTGCTATAGAGACCCATGAAAATCTGCAGCTTGTAGCGGGCAAAACCAGGCTCTTCACGTGCAATCACAGTACGGAAGTGATCGAGAATCAGGTCGCGGCGCTCTTCCCAGCTGGGCCCTGGCGGAGCAAGGCCGGCAGTGTCTTCGGTCAAGACAGTACCTTCGGCGAAACGGGTCGCGATTTGCTGAAAGAGCCATGGATTGCGCGTTGCTCCGCGACCGA
>JBCCGX010000015.1:0-25964 GCA_039029035.1 Acidobacteriota bacterium
ATCGCCGATGTCGATCGGTTCCTCGTTCACCGTCCGGTCCTGGCGCGCCAAGGGCGCTTGGCCTATCGCCTGGGCAAGTTCGGCCGCCGCCATCGGTTGCCGCTCGCCGCAGCGCTCGCTGTCCTGTCGGTCGTCGTCACTAGCCTGGCAGTCTTTTTCGCCCAGGCGGCGGAGACCCGGCGTCAGCGCGATAGAGCGCAGGAGGTCACCGACTTCATGGTGTCGGCCTTCCAGGCGGCCGATCCGTCACACAGCCTGGGGGCCGAAGTGACGGCGGCTCAGATCGTCGAGCAGAGCCTGCGACAACTCGACGTGCAACCGCCAGTGGCGCCCGAGACGGCCGCCGAGCTGCTGCTGGCCATCGGCCAAGTGCAAGCGAATCTCGGACTCGGCAGCGATGCGTGGTCGACCTTGCAGCGAGCAGAAGAGGCTTACCGGGTGGCAGGCAGGGACCCTGAGCTCGAGACCCGAATCGCCAAAGCGCAGCTCAGGGCCCGGCTCGACGAGGGCAGGGCCGAGGCGGCACGCGGCGTGGCCAACAGGCTCCTGAACCGCGACGATCTCACGGCCGAGGATCGCCTGTACTTCGAGCTCGGGCTCGCCGCCAGCGATTTTCAGGACAGCCACTTCGAGCGGGCTCGTGAGCGCTACGAGATCCTGAACCGAAGGGCGCAGAGAGTGGGCCTGGGAGAGACCGAGATCGGCCTCAAGGTCTTCAAAGGCCTCGGCCGGTGCCTCGAAGCCCTCGGGGAGCTCGATCAGGCGTTGGCGACTTACGAAACCGTCCTCGAGACCGAAGACAGGCTCCTGCCCGCGGTTCATCCGCAGCGGCTCGACACCCTGCACGCAGTTGAGACCGTTCTGATGCGCCTTTCGCAGCCGCACGAAACCCAGAAAGTCGCCACCGAGATTCTTCAGCTGACCACCAAGCTCTACGGTGGCGAGAGCCTGCCGCGGGCGCGCGCCCTGAAGACGTTGGCGGACGTGGCGTCCGACCTCGGCGATCCTGAACAGGCGGCCGAGCACATGCAGGCGGCATTGACCATCTACCGGAGACGCTACGGCGAGACACACAAGGATGTCGCCGGGGCGTGGTTCAACCTGGCGCTCTATGCTTACGAAGCCCCCAACCTCGCCGAGCTCGCGGATCGCAGCTTCGCCTCTGCGATAACGGTCGGATCAGACGTCTGGCCACAAGATCATCGCAATTTGATGCTCTTTCCGATCGCCTACTCGCTGCACCTCAACGAAACCGGGCGCTTCGATGAGACTCTGGTTCAGATACGGCGCAGCCTGGCCATCGCCGACGCCCGGCCCGAATACAAGGAGTATGACTTCTACCCTTTCGGCGAGTTGGCCCGCGCCGTTGCCGAGCTCAACCTGTCGCCCTCACCGGTGGGCAAGATCGACGTCGAGACCTGGCTCGCCGAGTGCGCGACCCTGCCAAAGCCGCAGCGCACGATGGCCAAGAAGCAGGCGCGGTTGGTCGAGAGCCTCGGCGTCGAAGTGCCGCCAGAGATCCTGGCGGCACCCGATCCCTAATCGGAAGCTAGAAGGGTTTCAAAGGCAGCAGTTGTCGTTGTCGGAGCAGCCCTCGGCTCCGCCGGACTGCTCGTCCTCCCGATCCCCGCCACAAGGCTTCATACAGGTCGAGTACTCGGCGTTACATCTTCCTTCGAGGTACAGTTTCGTCGCGACATCGACATGAACTCCTATGACGAGGCACTTGGGCTTAGCGGCCACGAGCAAGATATGACTGGTCACGGCATGGCAAAGGCCTTCGGTAAAGAAACCGGTACCCAGCGCAGCGAGGAGCGCACGAAACGTGCAATCCTCGCGAATGGCGGCGCACTCTTCCTTGCATGACCGAGGCGCTGGACACAGTTCGAGGAAATCACAGACAAAGACCTGCATCGGATCTCGGTGCGGTCCGGGTCGGGGGCCCAAAGTACGCAGGCCGGACGGATCCGAGCCCTGGATGGGCTCTTGCCTGGCGTATCCGAAGGTATTGAGGCCACCGCGAATGCCGATCGGATCGCTTTGCAAGTACCGGCCAAGAGCAGGATCGTAGTCCCGGAAGTAGTTGTGGTGGTTTCCGGTCTCCGCGTCGTAGTACTGACCGGGGAAGCGAAGATTGAAAGTGAAGGCGTTGCCGTCACCGTCGGGGTCCGGGTCAGCAGCCGTGGCTCCGAAGGGGTCGCTCTCCCATTGCCAGATCTTCGTGCCGCTGCCATCGCTCACCGCCCGTGGGGTGCCGAGATGATCGGCGTGCACGGCGAAGATCTCTCCACCTGCGAGCACCGCAATCGGCGCGGACTCGAAGTAGACGTACTCTTTGATCGGCGCTCCCGTGTGATCGTATTCACCGAGGAGCTCGCCGCCCAGGCCATAGACGAAGTAGATCGGATCGCCAAAGGGTCCCACTGTCTTCTTCACTCGTTCGCCGTGGCCGTTGTATTGGTACAAGGCCAGCTCGTCGTCGATCGCCACCAGCCGGTTACGATCGTCGTAGAAGTAGGCGTGGTGACCATCGTTGACCGTATTGCCGACCGAGTCGAGGCTCACAGCCTGGGCTCCCACTGTCGACAACCGATTGGAATCGAGCGCGTAGCTATAAGGTGTCACGCTAGCGCCGTCGATCTGCTGAGTCCGGTTGCCGACGGCGTCGTATTGGAACGTTTGATTGCCGTAGGCTCCGCCAGCCGTGCTCAGGCGATCCAAGCTGTCGTAAGACAGAGTCTGGTCACCTGCGACGCCTAGCTGATCATCGATGGTCGAGATGTTGCCTGCCGTATCGTAGCTATAGACATGCTCACGGATGCCGATATGGCGTAGCTCGGTGATCCGATTCGCCAGATCGTAGATCCGACTGACGTCGACGCCATTACTGAAGGTCCAGCCGTTGGCGGGCCCAAAGGGCTCGTATCTGAAGCCTGTTGCGATAGCCGTCGACGTTCCCTCGAAGTGACGGGTCAGGGTCTCGACACGACCCAGTGCATCGTAGCTGTAGTCCACGGATCGACCCGATGGATAGGTCATCGAGGTCAGTCGGTTGGCCGAGTCGAAGGCGTATTGAGTGAGGAAATCGAGACCATCGATGGCTCGCGCCTCCTGCGTGAGGTTACCGCGCGCGTCATAGGTGAAGCTCGTGGTACCGGAGGCGTCCGTCAGCTGGGTCATCCGACCGACGCCAAAGGCGCCTTGATCGAACGTGGCAACGATGTCCAACGCCGATCCGTCGAAGTCGATCTTGGTCATTCGGTTCAGGGCGTCGTACTCGAAGCCCACCGTCACACCACGAGCGTCGACCCTGGCTTGGCGATTGCCCGCGCTGTCATAGCTGAGCTGTGTAGTGCCCGTATCAGGGCTTGTCTGGCGGACGAGATCACCGAACCCGTCGAGGTCGTAGCTCGTGACCAGTCCCCGTTGATCCGTGACCTCCAGCAGGTTGTCTCGATCGTCGAAATCGGTCGCGACAACACCACTGGCCGAGTCGATCGCCTGGTTGAGGCGATCGAGGGCGTCGTAGGCAAAAGCAGTGCTGCGACCGAGCGGATCGGTGATCAGAGTGTTGTTGCCGTTGCTGTCGTAGGTGTATTGCGTCGGATTGCCGACACCGTCGATCATCCGCGTCAACCGTCCGAGATCATCGTACTCCCGCAGCAGCTGACGTCTCAGGGTGCCGGACGGGTCTTTGGTGTTGACGGCGGTCCGATTGCCAGCGTCGTCGAGAACAAACTCCATCCGATGGAGGAGACTGTCTTCGATCGCGATCAGGCGATGCGCGGTATCGTACTCGTAGGCGATATGACTGCCGTCCGGACGAACCGACCGAATCAGCTGTCCGGCGGAGTCGTAGATCATCGAGGTCAGCGTGCCGGCGAGATCCGTCGAGCTGAGCCAGCCTCTGGGATGATAGGCCAACGACACCAAGACACCGTTCGGATCACGCACCTGAAGCGGCCTTCCGGCACCGTCGTAGCGTAGATACTCGGTGGCATGACCCAGGGCGTTGGTGACCCGTTTCAGATCCCCGCGACGATAGGCGCCGTCGCCGGCATCTTGGGTGTAGTAGGCGTAGGAAGTGACGTCCGCCAGGTCGGTTCGCGGACCGTCCTCGCTCTTCAACAACCCGACCAGGGGGCATTCAGCAGACGGATCGGCGACGTCAACAGCCTCGCAGTAGGCGAAGCTCGTCGTGCGGCTCTGACCGCTGGCCGGGTCGATCTCGGACACCGAGAGCCTTTGACCGCGAGTGTTGTAGGTGTAGGAGACCTGCGCCGTCAGCTGATTGCCGGAGTCGCGATACGAGACCGTCAGGGGGACCCGAAAGTCCGCATGCCACGCGGTCTCGGTGATCCGTTTAGCCGGGCCGTTGAAGACCGCTTCGGTCCTCTTGACCTCGAGGTTGCGAGTCGAGTCGTATTGGTATTGAGTTCTCGTGTTGCGGAAGTCAATCCGCTGGGCGATGTTGCCGTTGGCGTCGTAGTCGATCTGCTTGGTGTTGCTGTCGCCGCAGGACGTACACGGGGCGCTGACGCTACTGAGGCTATTGCGCCCACCGGCGGTTGAATAGCTGTAGGTACGAGTCGTACCCAGCGGGTCCGTGACATTGGCTTGGGTCGTTCGCGAATGCCACGTGGAGTAGCTGAAAGTGTGTTGGTTGACGCCAGCGCCATGGACCTCGCTGCTCACCCGGCCACGAGAGTCGTAGGCATAGGTCGCGAAGCGGTCGCCGTTCTCGTCGGTGATTCCCGTTAGGGCATAAGGCTCGGTCGTGCTCTCGTAGTGGTAGGTCTTGCTGCTGCTGCCGGGATAACTCACCGAGGTCAGTCGGCCCAGGCTGTCCCAGGAGTAGGCGAACACTTGCCCATTCGGGTCGGTGAGGCTTTGTAGCCGGCCCTCACCGTCGTAGCTAAGCTGCAGTGACCTGCCCCGACGATCGGAAACGCTGGCCAGACGTCCGTCGACGTACGCCATGGTGAGCAGCGTTGCCGAGCGCGGATCGTCAAGGGTCAACAACCGACCCAGCGCATCGTAGGCTTCCACCTTGTCGTCGCGAGTCGTCAACCTCCAGCCGGTGACCGCGCCGCTGCCATCGGTCAGTCTTTCGAGCCTCTCTTGCGACCATTTTCTGCCGACCAACTGGCCGTTGACCACGAAGAAGATCGACTCTTCCCCGTTAGGGCGCTCGGCGACCGCCACAAGGTCTTCGCCGGCGCCGGAGGCCCACACTCGGCGATCGTAGGTGTGGTTCCAGAACTTGAAGCCATAGTCTGACGAGCTCCACTCGTTTTTTCGGATGCGGCCGCCCATGTAATTGTAGGTCCGCGCGAAGCTCAAGGCGGTGCCGTCGGAGGTGAAGTCGACTTCCCGCTGGATCTTGTTGCCCAGACCGAGCGAGACGGGGTTGCCCTCGAGGGGGCACATCGCGGTCGCGTCCCAATAGCAAAAGGCCGTGCCGACGCCAGCGGTGTAGCCCATACTGGTGATTTTCTGCCGAAGGTCCGCCGGACATTCGAAGTCGCGCACCATTCCGAGCCACAGGGCGGTAGTAAAGCCCCCTCCACATTCTTCTTGGCCGGGTAAGTGGTTCGTGACCCGGTACCAGATAGGTGACCTTTGGCTCTTCAAGAGGCGCCCGCCCAGGAAATACTGATTCTGCCAGGCCGGCCCGGTGAGGGTGACCACATCACAGGCGCCGTAGCTCGCCGCCAGGTGCCCGGCTCCGGCAGCGATGGCCTGTCCGTGGGTACCGAAGGTTTCAACAACTCCGGTGATCGAGTAGCGCTCGTCGGTCATGCGGAAATCGCTACACTCCCGAACCTCCGTGTCGCAGCAATTGGTATCGTTCTCGTCGCAGAATAGCTTCTGGCCGTGGCCGGGTGACGCAGCCAACGCAGCAAGAAGCAGCGCCAGGATCGCAAGCCGGATACCTGAAGCGCCTGGATGGCCATTCGGTCGATGCGGGTTCAGATGAGCGTGGCTCACACAAGATCGGGTGTCGAGCATAGACATTGAAACGAGCTCCTTGTGGTTCGAGGCGCACCGGTCCTCTGCCGCCTGGAGTCCGCTCCGACAGATCTCGGCCGATTGGGATGGATCTCGGCCAGTTGAACGGACTCGGCTCGGCCGCCGGATCGCCTGGGGCAGGCGGCGCTGTGAGGCACCGTCTTGGGTCTGCCACGCGCGGGATGCGTGGCCCAATAGAGTCCTAGACGGAATCCGGCACCGAATCAGATCAACGATCCAGCGAATTCTTTCGAGTTGGCCCGACAACCAGGTTGGATGAAAAATCGCGGGGTGCTGTGGCGCATCCGATCGTGAGCACACCACAGCACCCCGCGGACGGCTACGGTACGTCCGCCGGCGCGCCACCAGATTCGGCGGCGGGCTCGGCGTCCGGGGTCACGGACAGCGGGTCTTCGGGCACGGTCTCAACCGGCACCGTGTCACCGGGCGCGATCGCACCCGACAAACTCACACCGGACGCGGTCACACCGGGCTCGGTCTCACTCGGCGAGTCGGCACCGTTTTCCACCCCCGACCGCCCCGCACGGGGCAGCGAGAGCTTGATCCGGCGCGCCAGATCCGGCCGACGGGCCAGCAGGTAGAAGCCGGCAAGAATCCGGCCGCAGGCGCTCATCAGAGCATCGTGCTCGGCCATCGCCTCCTGCTTCTCCCGCAGGCTAGTCGCCGCCAGCTGGCGCTCGAGCTCCACCGCATCGATCGCATCCCTGAGGGTGCGCACGATCGGCTCGAGCTCGTCGGCCAAACGGGTCGGATCGAAAGCGAAGCCTCTTGTCGACGCCTCGGGAATCCGCAGATCCGGCGACCGCAGACGACTGAGAGTATGCTCGCCTTGACGCCACAGGCGCTCCGGCTGAAGCGCCGTCTGACCGTCGATCGCGACGATCTCGACCGTGCGCTCGGCACCGAACAGCCCCTGAATGATCTGGCGAACCTCGATCAGCTTCCGGCGCACCGCCTCCACCGACTGATCGCGCACCAGGCGCGGCGCGATGTCGTTGGTCAGCTCATCGAAATGAGCCTTGTCGGCGGCCACCATCCGCTCGAAGCTCTCCTCCGACATCCGGGCCAGCACGCGCTGGAGCTGGGGAAAGTCGAAGGTCACTTCACCCTCGTCGAGGAACGGTTGGATCCGCTCGTTGATGGCATCGGTGACAATCTGGCCGAATCCCGCGAACGCGGAGTGAATCGACTTGGCCAGCCTCTGCCTGAGGACTACGAGTCTTGAAGCCATGTCTTTCACCTCCTTTCGACTGAACGTAGGAGCCGGTGCATCGCACCGGCCTTCACTGTTCTATGCACCTCTGACGAGTAGAAATGGACATCTGATCGCTAAAATATTCAAATAATCTTCTTTTTCGAGATCACGAACTATGACATCGTTGCTCCACGATGAGCCTCAGCTTGCAGACCGCACCGCGCCTTCACAACCAGGCCGAGATCGAACAGGCTGCGGCCGAGCTCAGCCCGGCAGACCTCAAACGCCTGCAATTGGTCGCGCGCACGATAGTGCGGTACTACGGCCTCGCGACCGCCGTTCGCGATCATGAGGATCTCGTGGCGGAGGCATTGACCCGCACCCTGGGTGGCTCGCGCGGCTGGCGCAAGGGCATCGACTTCGTCTACCACCTGGCACAAACGATGCGCAGCATCGCCTGGACGTGGTTCGAGCAAGAGGCGGCGCAGCGGACCGATGCGGGTTCAGCGGAACGCTGGGATACCGCCATGCTGGGGACCGCCGATTCGGCGGCCGCAGCGGAGAGCTTGTTCGATCCCGAGCCCGATGCAGAGGCGGCCTGCCTGGCCCGCGAGCAGCTGGCAGAGATCCGCCGAGCGTTCGACGACGATAACGCGGCGAGTGCCATCCTCGCCGGCTGGGCGATCGGATGCAAGGGACCCGAGATCCGGCAGCTGCATGGTTTGAGTCCAAGAGCCTTTCAGGCTGCGGTCCGCAGAATTCGTCGCCTCGCACAGTCTCGCTCAGGACAATCCGGAGATCGCGATGAAAGTTGAGCACCGGGCAGATGAGCTCGAGTTGCAGCAAATCGTCGAGCGCGTCGTCGACTCGATCCTCGAAGCCCCCGAATCGGAGATCGACGCCGAGCTCCGTGCCTACGGAGAAGACCCCGCCGCGGCCGCCGAGCGACTGCGGGGCCGAATTCGACGGACAGTCGAGTGGCGCAGGTCCGAGCGCCGTGTGAAAGCCTACACCCAGACGCAGCAAGCTCTGATGCTGCACAGCCCCGACCTATCTCTACCGACTCCCATCAACAAGAGGCCCTCCAGCCCTGCCTCCAACCGCCGAGGTACAGAAGGGCCAAGCCCAAAAGCCGGTAGCCGCCGTCCCCGGCTCGTAACCCTCACTGACCGGGACAATCCGTCAGACGACTGAGCACCCTGGCAGCTTCGACCCGGCGCGAACGGGATTTGGCAAACCAAATCATGAGCAAAAGCCTCTTGCTCGTGATTTAAAAGGTCAATTCGCCGACTCAACGCTTGGGAACGAGATTTGCAAAATCGCGCGCACAAGGCTTTTGCTCGCGACGTGCGACTGCAATTCGTGCAATCAAGCGCCTTCAGGACGATTTGCAGAGTCAAATCCCGTTCGAATCGCTTTCTCCCTTGACTTGTAGCGATCTCGTCACCGTCTTGCCACAAATGGCCATGATTCGACGCCGTCCCGCCTTCAGGCAACCCTTGGGATGAGCGAAGATAGGTGCATGCGCAAGTCGAAGCCCAGCCCCCTGCCCCTCGCCGCGATCATCCTCGCGCTCTCCTTGGCGCCCCCTCTTTACGCCAACTGCGAGTCCGGCGCCTACCTGATCCACACCATCGCCGAATACGCCCGACTCGACGACACCCGTCGCTGGTACTTCCGCACCACTCCCCAAGGCGAGCATCTGCGTCTCGACGCCACGGTGGCCCACTCCGATACCGTGCCACGCCAGCTCACCGCCTTTCTGCGCGGGCCGCACCGTGACACCTTCCATCTTTCCCGACTCGGGGAGCGCTGCGCGCCCGATCTCGAACCACCGGGCGCCGTCACCCTGGCGCAGACCGACAACGTCATGGTGGAGACCCACTACGTCCGCTTCCCGTCGTGCGGAGCCTCAGACGATGCGGGCCATGCGGTCTTCGACCGCGACAGCAAGACCCTGCATCTCCCCACCGCCTTGCCGATTTCTCCGGCAACAGAATTCGCCGACCTCGAGGCCCTCGAAAGCACCATCGAGAAGAAGATCTTTCACCTCGGCTTGCGCGCCAGTGAAGGAGCCGAGGCGACCATCACCCCGGACGACGTCGACGGCATCGAGCTCCAGGTGCTCAATGTCGGCCAGGGTGAACCGGCCTTCCGCATGATCGTCGCCGTGCTACGCCTGCGGCACCTCGATCGGCTGCTCGGCTCGAATGGCTATCAAGTCTTAGAATCTCTGCACAGCAAGCTGGCAGAGTTTCCGGTCATCTTCTGGCAACGCCCCGGCGGGGAGCCTTTCTACGTCGGTGACGGGAGCTGGTGCTCGACTTACAGGCTCAGCATGGAGTCGTCGGTTCGCCAGGCGGCGGAAACAGTGCGCAACCTCGGACCGATGGAACGTTTCGAGCTCACTGCGGCGTATGATCTGAGCGGTGATGGTCAGCCGGAGATCTTGGTCGTCAACAAAGTGGTCGCCTATTACTTGGAGGCGGATGATCGGCTGACGGTAATGGATTGGCAACAAGGTTGTTGAGCCGATGAAGACGATGCACGTCAGGGGCGCTGAGCTCGCCTACCAAGACCATGGCCAAGGCCTTCCGTTGCTGTTTGTCCACGGCCACCCCTTCGACCACACGATGTGGGACCCGCAAGTGGACTTTCTGGCCAGCGACTACCGTCTCGTGGTGCCCGATCTTCGCGGCTACGGCCGGAGTACCGTTCCGGACGGAACCACGCTCCTCGACGAAGTCGCCCTCGATCTAGCGCATTGCCTGGATCACCTCGAGATCGAGAAGGCCGTGGTCTGCGGGCTTTCCATGGGGGGTCAGGTCGCGATGGAGTTTGCTCTACTTTTTCCCGATCGAGTCCTAGGGCTCGTCCTCTGCGACACCGATGCGAGAGCCGAAACGGCCGAGAGCCGGGACGCGAGATTGGCCATGGCACAGCGCCTAGAGACGGAGGGCATGGCGGGATACGTCGAAGAGACGCTGGTTGATTTTCTCCACCCCGTGACGTTCGAGAAGCGCCCGGCTGTCGTGGAGCACATGCGGAGAATGATGCTCGGCGCGCCTCACCTCGGCGCCGCTCGATTGCAGAGGGGGAGAGCCTTCCGTCGCGACTACATCGCGGCTCTTGGAAGCGTCGGCGCCCCGACTCTTGTTGTGGTCGGTGAGGCGGATGCGTTTACCCCAGTGCCGACGGCACAACAGATCACTGATGCGATTCCGGCAGCTGAGCTCCTTGTTGTTCCAGAAGCAGGACACATGCCCAATCTGGAAGCCAAGACCCTCTTCAACCAAGCGCTGACGAAGCTCTTGGATCGGGTTGTCGGGTCCTAGGCAAGCCTCGTCGGTGATCACGCGAGCGATCGACAGGGATCGAACGGCTGATGATGATCCGCTCCGAACGCTCAGATCGAATCGCCGATCCGTTCGACGACATAACGATCGAAGGCGTAGAGCAATTCCTCACGGTTGGAGTAAGGGCCAGACCGGTAGGCACGCGAGCTGATGCCCTGCTGCGCCAGCTCGGACACCTTCCAATCTTGCCGATTGGTCAGATCCCAGAAGTCGACCGCACTCGATGGGTCGAATCCTGGACGCTCCATCTCGTGCGGGTGGAAGTACCAACGACAGACGATTTCGGTCCTGTTGTGCGCCCGCGGCCAGAGAGCGAAAGTCAGCATGTAGTTCGGATGCAGATTGAGTAAGAGATTGGGCAGAACAGCATAGTAATAGACGCCCCGCCGCTCGACTTCACCGAGCCCTGGCAAGGGCGCCCATCGACCGTCAGCGGACTGCGCCAAGGTCTCGACACCCTCTCTCAGATCCATCCGGCCGCCGAGGTACGACGGATGCGGCGGATCGTTTGCACCGCTCATGTAGTGAGACAGCTCCTGCAGCTGCGGGTGCAGCAGCGGGCAATGAATACACTCGGAATAGTTCTGAATCACCAACTTCCAGTTGGCGCGAACAGAGTAGGTTCTCGTATCAGCCAGCTTCAGCTCTTCCATCCGCCAAGGGCGAAACTTTGTCGGTAGATCATCCAGCTGTTGCGCAAGTGGCGGTGGCTCTTCACCGAAATGGATGAAGAGATGCCCGTCCCAGGCATCGACGGCAAGGGCAATCAGAGGATGGTCTTCGGTACAGAAACCTCGAGTCTTGCCCATCAACGGAGCCTGAACCAATGCACCGTCATAGCTGTAGGTCCATGCGTGGTACGGGCATTGGATCTTGCCCGGAAACCGACCGGTCGCGTCCTCGCAGATTCGAGTGCCGCGATGTCGACAGACGTTGTAGAAGGCGCGCAAGGCGCCTTGTCCGTCACGCAAGACGATGACACTCTCGCCACCGAGCTCGACCAGAAAATAGTCGCCGGAACGCTCGACTTGCTCAATCCGGCCGGCGTAGAGCCAGGTTCTGAAATGGATCTTTTCCATTTCCTCGGCGAAGACGTCCAACCGCGTGTAATAGCCTGACGGAAGGGTTCTTGCGTTCGCCGGCAGCTCAGGACGACTGTTGCGGTACATGGTGGTGCTCCTTCGCTGTTGAGCCGTCGGACAATTATCCCCCATCGACACCGCTCAGCGGTCGGCAGTTCATCTCGACCACTGCTTTGGCAGCCAGAGAGTGTGTTGCCAGCAGACAATTGCCGTTAGCCACCGAGACAACTCGACGCGCCATTTACGAGTGCATGCGTCCCTACCGCAAGCCTGATATAAAACCCTCCCATGTGCTCGATCCTTGGCATCTTCGATCTCGCTACCGACCCGCGTAAGCTGCGTGAGCTGGCCTTGCGCCTGTCCAAACGGCAGCGCCACCGGGGGCCGGACTGGAGCGGGGTCTACTCCGGCGACAAGGCGATCCTCGCCCACGAGCGGCTGTCGATCGTCGGTGTCGACAGCGGCGCACAGCCGCTCTACAACCCCCAGCGGACGCAGGTGCTGGCGGTCAACGGCGAGATTTACAACCATCAGACGCTGGAGCGCGAGCTCGAGCGCCCGTTCGAGTTCCAAACGCACTCAGATTGCGAGGTGATCCTGGCGCTCTATGCCGAGCGCGGGGTGGACTTCCTGAACGATCTGAACGGCATCTTCGCCTTCGCCCTCTACGACGAGGAGCGCGACCGCTACCTGATCGGCCGTGACCCGATCGGCGTCATGCCGCTCTACACCGGCCGCGACGAGCACGGCAACTTCTTCGTCGCCTCCGAGATGAAATCGTTGATCGACACCTGCAAGACGATCGAAGACTTCCCGCCCGGCCATTACCTGGACAGCGAGGTGGGGCATCCGGTGCGCTATTACCAGCCACGCTGGCGTGAGTACGCTGCGGTGCAAGGGCGTGGCTGTGACGTGCGCGAGCTGCGCGACGCGCTAGAGGACGCCGTGGAGCGCCAGCTGATGTGCGACGTACCTTACGCGACACTGCTCTCCGGTGGCCTGGACTCTTCCGTCGTCGCGGCGATCGCGCGCAAATTCGCCAGCCGGCGGATCGAGGACCACGGCCACTCCGAAGCCTGGTGGCCACAGTTGCACTCCTTCGCCATCGGCCTCGCCGGCTCGCCGGATCTGGCGGCGGCAAGGACCGCGGCCGAGGCGATCGGCACGGTGCACCACGAGACCCACTTCACCGTGCAGGAAGGGCTCGACGCGCTGCGCGACGTGATCTACCACCTGGAGACCTTCGACGTCACCACGGTGCGGGCTTCGACGCCGATGTATCTTCTCGCCCGGCGAATCAAGGCGATGGGCATCAAGATGGTGCTTTCGGGTGAGGGAGCCGACGAGATTTTTGGCGGCTACCTCTACTTCCACAAAGCGCCGGATGCGCGCGAGTTCCACGCCGAGACGGTGCGCAAGCTCGACAAGCTGTACAAATTCGACTGCCTGCGGGCCAACAAATCGATGGCTGCCTGGGGAGTGGAGACCCGCGTGCCGTTTCTCGACCGTGAATTCCTCGACGTCGCCATGCGCTTCGACGCAGCGGAGAAGATGATCACCGAGGGCCGGATGGAGAAGAACATCCTGCGCCAGGCCTTCGACGGCTACCTGC
Organism: Acidobacteriota bacterium; assembly: GCA_039029035.1. Taxonomy (GTDB): domain Bacteria; phylum Acidobacteriota; class Thermoanaerobaculia; order Multivoradales; family J023; genus JAAELT01. The sequence goes on from JBCCGX010000015.1 coordinate 13,279, forward strand.
CGGACGAGATCCTATGGCGCCAGAAGGAGCAATTCTCCGATGGCGTCGGCTATTCGTGGATCGACAGCTTGCGCGACCATGCCGAGAGCGAGATCTCCGACTCAGAGCTCGAGCGCGCCCGCTTCCGCTTCCCCAAGAACACCCCGCTGACCAAGGAAGCCTACCTCTACCGCACGATCTTTGAGTCCCACTTCCCGGGCGACGAGGCCGCGGCCTTGGTTCCGGAGGGCCCTTCGATCGCCTGCAGCACCCCGACCGCTATCGCCTGGGAGAAATCCTTCGCCGACCATGCCGACCCCTCCGGACGCGCGGTGCTCGGGATCCATCAGGATAGCTACGAGTAGGGGCCCCTCTGCTTCAACCCCGTGCTTTCCTCTGCACCCAGCGCAGAATGTTCGGCAGGCCAGCGAGCAGCAGCACGACGGGAATCAGCAGCGCGAAGAACAGCCTCTTTGAAGGCCATAGGACGATGCGGTGGACCAGTACCGGGCTCGAATACTTTTCCGGATTCCGCTGGGGTGCGCGGGCCTCGAGGTCGCTGCGCACGTCGGGCGGGTAGCGGTGAATGCCGCTGCCTCGAAACGACTTCAGATCGAGGAAGGGTGCGTAGTAGGTCTCCAAGATCCGGTTGGCCTGTGCCGCCAAGTACAAGTCGCCGGCGCGGTAGCGCTCGTTGCGATGGTTGGCGTGCCAGCCAGCCTCCGTGAGATAGGGATCTTCCCGGCGCCACGGAGACAGCTCGGTGGGGGGGTCGGCCTGCCACTTGGCGGCGCGATCGACGGCCGCCCGATCGAGCTCTTCCAGAGTGTGCCAAGAGCGGAAACGACCGATGCTCGGGTCGAAGTGCTCATACCCGAGGTGTGCTGCGGCAAAGAAGAGGCCCAGGGCCAGAACTGTTGTGGCGGCAGCACGCGACACCACTTCAGTCCCTCGGCGAGACAAACGCCAGTCGAAACGCGACGGCGGATCGAGGGCGAAGCTGAAGACCAGGCCACAGAACCCGGCATAGACGTTGAGCCAGACGTCTCGGATCTCACCCAGACGCGTTTCCACCAGCAGCTGCATGCCCTCGTCTAGCACGCCGGCCAGGATCACGCCGAGCAACGGCAGGATGAGGAGACGGAGGTCCGCCGCGGGCTTGATGGCGCGGTAGAGCAGGTAGACCAGGAGACCGTATTCGACGATGTGGATCTTCTCCGCCACGCTGACTTGGGCGGCGAATCCGGTGGCACCGCTCGACATCTTGAGCTGGAGCCAAAGAAGCGTCGCGGCGGCGGCCAATCCACCGTAGCGCGGTAGCCGATTCTGACGAATCCGCAAAATTGCGAAGAGGAAGACCGCGGCCGCCAGAGCCAGGAGAGCAAGCCCCAGGCTGCGCACCGCAGTGTTCTGGAAGCGGTCGAAAAGGACGTCCCGAAGCACCCCCATGAAAGGGGCCGCGAGGACGATCACGGCAGTCAGCAACACGGCGGGGGCAAAACGCATCACATGGCGGATCCTAGCGTGCCCAGGCGTCGTTAGGTGGTTGTCGAATGAGCGAATCACCCGGGATCGTCCTACAAAGCCGCCGTCTGTCCTACAATGGGGCGCTATGCCGAGTCGCGAGCCGTACACCTGGACGGCCATCACCCAAACCGCCATCACTCAGATCGCCTCTGATGTCGGACGCTAAGCTCAAGAGCGGCATTCGCTTGACCAAAGAAGAGCGCAAGGAGCTGCTGGCGCAGCTCGAGCGCCAATCGAGCCGTACCGAGTCCGCCGAGCGGATCCTGCAGCGCGGCGAGCAGGCGCTCAAAGACGGCCGCCTCGATCAGGCACGCCGAGTGCTCACTCAGCTGGAATCCAGGGCCCCCACCCTGGCAGGCCTGGACGTCTTTCGTCAGAGCCTGGAGGCTGCGGCCGGCGACAACAAACGGCAAGCCAATCTCCGGACGACCGAAGAGATGCTGGCACGCTACATTCAGCAGCGTAAGAAACCGCTTGCCGAGCTCGCTTTGGCCACCCTGATCGACTTGGCACCGAGCCATCCGCGGCGCTCAGACTACGAAATCTGGGTGGCTGATCTCGACCAGGAGCTGGCGGTGCAGCGCCGGATCGAAGAAGAAGCGGCGGCGGGCCGCGCCGCCTTGCGCGCCGGTGATCTGGCGCGCGCCGGTAAGCATTTGGCGACCCTGCGCAAGGTTGATCCGGACTCCGGTGCGACCGAATCCCTGGCGGCAGAGATCGCCAGTGCCGAGCAAGGCCAAGCGGAGAGCGCCGGTATCGAGCGCACCAAGCAGCGGCTCGAGGAACTGCTCGCTGCTGGCGAGCTCGACGAAGCGGAGCGTCAGATGGAAGCGCTGCGCCAGATGGACATCCCCAAGGTCACGATCGATTTCCTCCGCCAACGGCTAGAGCAGGGCCGTGGGCGCCTGCGCGATGCGGCCGACGAGGCAACGATCGTCGAGCGTTTCGAGCAGCGCCTCACAGCGAGCGACTGGCCGGGCGCCCGCGAGGTGGCGCAGCAGTTCAGTCACCGTTTTCCCACCAGTGCCCGCGGCGCCGAGCTGTTCAACCGCGCCAATGACCTGGAGGCGCGTGAGCGCCGGCAGCAGAGCCTGGCCGAGGGTTTGGCGACCCTCGAGCGGTTCATCGCGGCAAGGGATCGAAACAATGCCCAGCTGGCGTTGAAGCTGCTCAGCAGCCTCGACCTCGATCCAGCCCAATTGGCGCAATTGGAAGCGCGCGTCCGGGCCCTCTAGATCCGTGCCCTCTAAAAACGTGTGTGACGCGCGATAGGCTCCCCAATGATCAGCGGATTGAACCAGGAAGTCACCGTCTTAGGCCGGGTGTTTCATTTCCAGACCGAGCTGACCCGTAAGGGCGAGCTCTACATCCGCACCGAGATTTTCGTCGGTGGCAAGATCGTCGCCACCCGCGAGAGCCTCCTGCGCCGCGAGCAACGCGAGAAGCTCGATGAAGACGGCGTCCGCGCCTTGATGAAGGAACATCACGGGCTGGTGATCGAGAGCACCCTCCGGCGGGTCGAGAAGTACCAGAGCAGGAAGCCGGAGGCGGAAGCGGAGGAGCAGGAGCTACCGGAGCAGGCCACCGCCTTCGACGCCCACCAGGCGGAGAACCTCGGGCCGCCTACGAAGGAGATGCGCGATGCGATCAGTAGCGCGATACGGATCCGCCGAATCTTCGGCAAGGTGCGCTTGCGCCTGGGACTCGATCCCCAGATCCCGGCGGATGAAATCGGCAAGCGCCTAGCCACCGCCTCACGCGGCTTCGCCTGGATCATCCGCTCGCCGACTTTCGAAGAGATCCGTGTCGACGAGCAGATGCGCTGCCATCTGGTCAGCGAGCAGGTCAACGCCTGGCTGAGCAGCGAGTCCAAGAGCCCCGCCGAGGCGATCCGGATCTGGGGCGAAATCGTGAAATTCAACGATTACGTCGCCGAGATCAACAACCGCGCCGATCTCATGGCCTTCGATCGCCAGCTGTTGATGTGGACTGCCCTGCAGATCCAGCGGGACGGGATCTCCGATCAGATCCTCGACCACTTGCAATGGTTGGCGGGACGCGACACCGAGGTCGATCGCCTGCTCGACCAGCCGTACGATGTCTCGTCCAGGGACTGGTTCGCCGCCCTCTGCCAGGTGTTGGCACGCATTCCAAGCGAGCCCTGAGTCAACGGCTTGCTGTCGACCGGCCACCACCATACACTCTGCCGGCCATGATCGACCCGACGCGCACGCGCCTGCTCTACTACGCCTACATGCGGTTCGCCCGCGATCTCGATACCCGGTTCGCGATGTTGTTGCGTACCGGGCGCCTGTCAAAGTGGTACAGCCAGATCGGTAGCGAAGCTACCACGGTGGCCGCCGGCCTCAGCTTGGAGCCTGGCGACGTACTCTGCACCTTGCACCGTGACCTGGGAGCGATTCTCTCAGTCTACCTCGATCCGGCGCGGACCTTCCCCGGCTTCGGTTTCGGCGCACCCGATGCGGCAAAACCGGAGCCGCGCGATTTGCTCTATCGGCTGTGCTGCCAGCTCCTCGGCCGGGCGGACGGCTTCTCGAACGGCTTCGAGCGTTCGTTCCACTACGGTTATCTCGATCCGCCGGCCGGCATCCGCCACATCGGCATGATCAGCCATCTCGGAGCGATGATTCCGGTCGCCGCCGGGGCAGCCTTCGCCTTGAAGCAAGACGGGGGCGATCGCGTGGCGATCAATTTCATCGGCGACGGCGGCACATCGACCGGTGACTTCCACGAAGGCCTCAACATGGCTGCGGTTTGGAAGCTGCCCCTCATCTTGATCATCGAGAACAACCGCTACGCGTTCTCGACACCGGTTGCGGCGCAATACGCCGCCGAAAAGCTGAGTGATCGCGGCGCAGGCTACGGCATCGCGGCCGAAACCCTCGACGGTAACGATCCGCAAGCCGTCGCCACGGCGATGAAGGTCGCGGTGGCGCGGGCCCGTGCTGGCGGTGGCCCGACGTTGATCGAGGCGATGCTGGGCCGCATGCGGGGTCACAGCGAAGGCGACGACTCGCTCAAAGTGGTCCCCGAAGACGAGCTCGAGCTTTACATGAGCGAGGATCCGGTGCCTGCCTACGCCCGGCGCCTGGAGGTCGAGGGGGTACTCGGTAGCGAAGTGATCGAACGGATCGAGGCGCGCATTTCGGAGCTGGTGGAAGAGGCTGTGGCGCGCGCTGTCGAGGCGCCAACGCCGGAGGCTGACGCCGCCCTGCGCCCCGCCTTGGCCCCGACAACACCTGCGCCCGAAGACACCGCGACACGGGCCACGGCGACAGAATCCGACTCGCAAACCGCGGACGTTCCGGTCGCGACCTACGTCGAAGGCATCCATCAAGCGCTCCGCGAGGAGATGGAGCGGGACGACAAGGTGATCCTCATGGGGCAGGACATCGCCGCCTTCGAGGGCGCTTTTCGCATCACCCGGGGCCTGTGGAAGCGCTGGCCCGAACGGGTTCTCGACACGCCGATTGCCGAAAGCGGAACGCTGGGGATCGCCGCCGGCGCGGCCCTCCTGGGATACCGGCCGGTGGTGGAGATGCAGTTCGGCGATTTCATCTCCTGCGGCTTCAATCAGCTGGTCAACGTGATCGCCAAATTCTTCTATCGCTGGCAGATCCCGTGTCCCCTGGTGGTTCGCTTGCCGGCCGGCGGCGGGGTCGGCGCCGGACCTTTCCACTCGCAGAACCCGGAAGCCTGGTTCGCCCACGTGGCGGGGCTCGAAGTGGTTTGCCCAGCCACCGCCGAAGACGCCAAAGGTCTCTTGAAAGCGGCGATCCGCAATCCCAATCCGGTGGTCTACTGCGAGCACAAATTCCTCTATCGAAGGATCAAGGCCGTGCTCCCCGGCGCCGAGGACGTGGCCGAGATCGGCCGTGCCGCCGTCCGTCGGGAAGGCAAGGATCTCACCCTGATCAGCTACGGCGCCGGCTTGTGGACCTCGATGGAAGCTGCCGAGACGCTCCAGGCGGAGGGCATCGAGGCAGAAGTGGTCGATCTACGGACCCTGGTGCCCTTCGACGACGAGACTGTCCTTGCCGCGGCGCGCAAGACCGGTCGAGTGGTCGTGGTGCACGAAGCCCAGGGCACTGGCGGCTTCGGCGGTGAGGTCGCGGCACGCATCGCCGAGCACGCCTTCGCCTGGCTCGACGCACCGGTCCGCCGGGTGACCTACCCGGACCGCGCCGTGCCCTTCGCCAAGCCCCTGGAGCAGGCTCTTCTGCCCACCAAGGAGAAGGTTCTCGAGGCGGCGCGCGACGTGCTGGCGTTTTGATGACCTACTGTTCTAGCGGCAGGCTGCGGCGTGAGAACCACTGATCCACGGCTTCGGTCGGCTCGGTGCGGCGACTCTGGATGAGGTGGCGGCGCGCGCGGATCTGCTTCCGATGGCTCCACAACCAGGCGTAGGCGGCCAAGGACGAGCGCTCGAACAGCACAACATAGACCAGCGCCTGGAGATCACGCCAAAGGGTGGGCACAGAAGTGCGCCACAGATTGCCGGCGGTTTGATGGTAGGCCCGCAAGAGATAGCGGTTCTTGAGCGAGTGGTAGTTGATCGCCGCCGGCAGATCTCGACGCCGCTCAGGGACCACCCGGCGACGGTGTTCGGCCACCGCGCCCGGCTCATAGATCACTTGCCAGCCGCGTTCATGGAAGCGGAAACAAAGCTCTGCATCCTCACGGTAAGAATGGAACGAGGGGTCGAAGACCTCGTCGCCCAACTTGACATCATCGAGGGCCTCGCGAGCGAAGAGTGTCGCCGCACCGGTCGCCCCGAAGACTCGCTGCGGCACATTCCACTGACCGCGATCGGTCTTGCCAGAGCCCCGATCGAGGTGACGCCAGGTCCGGGTGAGTACCATCCCGCAAGCATCGATCAGGCGAATCCCCTGATGCAGGCGCGAGGTCCCGAAGCCGATCGGCGAGGGCCGCACCAGGCGGCCAGTGACCGCTGCCGTACGCGGCGTTGGCTGCAGGCGCGCCAGGAGGCGTCCAACATAGGTCGACTGGGGCGCGGCATCGGCATTGAGCGTCAGGAGGTACGGTGCGTCCGTGCGACTGAAGGCGGTGTTCATGCCGCCAGAGAAGCCCAGGTTCTCGTCGAGCGCGACGACTTGGCGCGGAATCCCCGGGAGACTGGCTTCGCGAGCCACCTCGACGCTCTGGTCGCCGCTCTGACAATCGACGACGACGAGCTCGAGCGGCCGATGGTCCTGGGCCGCGACGGCCTCGAGGCAGTCCGGTAGATCCGCCGCCGAGTTGTAGGTCACGATGCAGACCGCAACGCGCTCCGTCATCCGGGCGCCCTCGCGCTGAATCGCCGGGCATACTCGAGCGGCCGGCGCCAGCCGCTCGCCGCACCGGCGGCGACCGCCCACAGACCGGCGGCGGCCTCACGCCGGCTGGCGGCGCGACGCGGCCGGCGTGCCAGCAGCAGGGTACGCCACAGCATCCCCAAAGGCAGACAGACTCGCGCCAGAAGCGCCCATCCCCCGCCATGGTGCTTGGTCAGATAACGCACCAGGCCGCGGTAATAAACCCACAGGAAGGGACCGTAGCCGAGCCGCCCGACCGTCGCGCCGCCGGCGTGGCTGAATCGCGCCGTAGGGTCGTAGTGCAGTTGATGGCCCTGGTCCGCCAACCGCCGGGCGAGATCGACGTCCTCGAACCAGGCGGGAAAGAAGCCCTCGTCGAACCCTCCCACCTGGCGCAGGACGTCGACCCGCAAGGCCAACGCGGCTGCGGCCGGCTGAGCGATCGCCGTACCGCGGGCAGGCGGTCGCAGCGGGCCCCTGGTCGCGGCAAAGAAAAACGTCTGGCGCAAAAGGTCGAAGGGCGTGGGCAAGGGCTGCAACTGCCAGCGGTGTTGCGATTCGCCCCCCGGCCCTTCGAGGGCCGGCACGATACCCGCCGCCTGAGGAAAGCCTTCGAAGGCGGCCAGGAGACACTCCAGAGCCCCGGGCTGCGGGAGGGCATCGGCATTGAGGATTAGCAAGACCTCACCGCTGGCCACCGCGGCACCGTGATTCACACCGCCGGCAAAGCCGAGATTGTGTCCCGGCGTGAGCAGCCTCGCCGGCTGTGGCAGCTCGCCGAGGGAGGCACTGTTGTCCACCACCAGCAGCTCGAAATCCGGCGTATCGGGCCAACTGGCGACGAGCTCGTCAAGATGCTCCTCGTCCCGCCAATGGACGACGACGGCCGAAAGTTTGGTCTTGCCTGTGGATTGCATCGGTCGATCGGGCCAGACTCAGGAACAGAATCGACGGAGCTCGCCGAGAGACAGTCGCGAAGCTCCGAAACGGACAAAGGCGTGGCCGTGGCGCAAAAACCTCGCACACCCGGCCAAGATACCGCTGGCTGTCTGCCAATCGCCCCGGCCTAGAGAGTGCCACAAATCCACCAGATCGCGCACCAGGATGCGCGGCCAGCACCACCAGAAGGTGCGCCCGAGAAGCCGCGCCAACACCAGCTGACGGTTGCCGTAGATCCACTTCGCAGCGCCGCCGAGCAACTGTTGACCGCTCACCGACCCGGCGTGTCGGGTCTCCGCCTGGGGTACCCGCAGGGCAACATATCCGGCGCCACGCAGTCGGCAAGCGAGATCGACGTCCTCATAGTAAGCGAAGAGTCGCGGCTCGAAGGCCGCCAGATTCGCCGAGGCAACCTGCTCGAGTGCCGTGCGACGATAGATCGCGGCCGTCGCCGACACACCGAAGACCTCGACAATCGTCTTCTCAAGAATTGCCTGCGGCTGCCCATGGCCGATCTGCACCGCCTGCCAATAACGGTTCCAAGCCAGGCCGCCTCCGTCGATGGTTTGTGGATCGTGCAAGCTCAGGTTGAGGCCTTGCACCGCTGCGGCCGCGGGATGTCCCTCGAGCGCCCCCAGCAGGTGCTCGCACCAGCCCTCCGCGACGATCGCATCGTCATTGACGGTGGCCAGAAAAGCCCCGCGAGCCCGGGCCAGACCGGCGTTCGTCGCTGCCGCGAAGCCGCGGTTCTCGGGCAGCCGCAGAACTTGGTCGGCGATCGATTCGGCCGACGGCTCGAGCGCTCGTCCCTGGCTGACCAGCACGATCTCCAGATCTTCGCCGCCATCACGCCGCAATGCTTCCAGGCAAGGCAACAGCCAGCGGCTCAAGCCCAGGGTTGGCACGATGACGCTCAGCCGTGGGTTGTCTGGAGTCTCGGGCACCCCGATTCCATCTGCCGCCATCCCGTCTATCGCCATCCCATCTCGACACGGTCGACAATGACCCCATCAGCGCTCTCAGCCAAACGAATCACCAGGGGCTCACCCGCCGGCCAGTCGAAGGGCCCGAGTGGCATCTCGACCCACTGGGCCGAAGAAACCGTCACCGTTTCCAGGTGGGTTGGACCGGCGGCGAGGTACAGCTCGGCCGTTCGGCCGCCGTCCTCGAGGCGACTGTGGAGCTCGATCTCGACCCGTTCGCCACCCGGCGCGACGGGCGCCGTCAGCTGGCCACCGGGCGCCAAAGTCCATCCACCTTGATAACGCGGCCGTTGCAGGGTCCAGGGTGAGGGATAGACGACGCCCCCCTCTTTGCGCACGAAGCCGTCTTCGAGATGCACCTCTTGTGAAGGCCAGAGACGACCGGCCGCGGCGACAACGGGCAGCGCCAACAGAACCATCGCCACTCCCCAGGACACAGCGTCTCGGGCCGGGCTCACTCGTACGGATGCCGGCGATCGGCTCCAACGGTAGCCCAGGGGGATCAACAGCAGGGAGGCCGCGAGCCAAAGCCAAGTCGCCGGTCGCGGGCGCACGGTGCTAGGGAAGAACCGCGCTACATCGGCGCCCAGGCGAACCCCCGCTTCGTCCAGAAAATGAGTCCGGCCGTCAGCAAAGTTGTAAGTCCAGCCCGGAAACACCACCCACATCAACGTCAGCACCAGGGTCATCGAGCCCAGGCCGGCAATCAGGGCGCGCAACGCCGGCCGACGGCGGCCTTCGAGCAGCGGAACGAGCGTGAGGGCCAGGAGAGGCAACAGCACGAGGGGATAGCGAAAGGCCGGAGACCAGCCACCGAACCACTCGATCCGAGGCACCATGAAGAGCAGATAGGGCACCGAAAGGACCGCCAGATCTGTCAGCAGCGAGCTGCGGCGCTGGGCGAGCCAGCCGAAAGCGGGCAGTAACAGGAGCCAGATCGGCGCACAGCCGAAGAGCCCAAAGGCAGCGTCATAAAAGATGCCGATCGCACCCCGCAGGAAATCCCCGGCCGAGTAGACCGAAAGATCCAAGATGCTCCACTGGTAGATCCGCAGAGGGTTGCCGAAACGCCATAGATTGAACGCCAGGAGGCCCGCGGCGAGCCCACCGAGACTCCCGAGGCCCCAGGCAAGCGTGGCGCGTAGATTGCGCAGGCGCCACCAAACGAGCAGCAGCAGGGGGCCGATGAGGAGTCCGAAGCGCAGCTTGAGAATCGGCAAGATGGCGATCGGCACGACCAGCAGAGCCAGTTGACGCCAGCTGATGCGCTGTGCCTGGCGCAGCACAAGCAATCGGTCGAGAGCCAGAGTCAGTAAGAGAGCTGCCGGCACCTCGACCCAGATCTGGTAGCTGTAGAGCAAAAGGGGTGGGCTGAAGGCAAACAAGCCGTAGGCCAGGAGGGCCGCGCCGGGGCAACGAGGAGCATAGTGGTGCGCCAAGCGCAGGAGCATCCAGGCCAAGGCAGCGGTCATCACCGCCATCAGCGCCATCGCTCCAGCTCGCTCGGCGATCCGATAGGCCGGCGCCAAGGCCAACGGTAAGAGGAACGAATGACGCGAGTACTTCTCGCCCTGCGGCCCGAGAGGGTCGCCGGGCTGCGGCTCGATACGGCGGTCCATGAATCGCCGCCAATCCGCCGCGTAGTTGTTGGTCAGATCGAGATCGAGATCGTGCGCCAGACTGTGCGTGATCAGCAGATAGTAGGGCTCGTCCCCATCCGGCTGCCGATGCTGGCTCGACCAGGGTTGGATCGCCAGATAGACGATCAAAGGCAGGAGGAAGAACACACCGGAGGGGCGCCGGGGCAAATGCCGGCCGAGGAGAGGACGAAAGACCAGCAGGAGCCGCGCCACCCGGTGCAGCAGAAGGAGAAGAAGACCCGCCGCCAAGAACCAATCCGTCACCACCAGGCCAAAACGATGCCGATGCAGCGCGACGACGAACAAAGCGGCGAATGCAACCGCCGCGAGGCGCCTTTCGCCGGTCGCCACGATCTTGTCACCAGGGCTGCCATGGCGTTCGAGCGCCCGCAGGGCAGCCACCACCAGAGGCACGAGGCTCAAGGTGCCGCGAAAAGGGTCGTCGCTCGCGGCCTGCGGTGCCAGAGCTGAAGCCATGGCCAGAGCGGCGGCTATGGCGAGCAAACCCTCGAGCAGGGTCTGACGCAGCATCGCGAGGCGCCGCACGACGGAGCGCGGAGCCGGCGGTGAAGCCGGCGGTGGTGCCGGTGGCGGTGCCGATCGGACCCCCTCTGTCATCGGCGAAGCTCCAGTCGGTAGATCGAAAGCACCGTCTCCGAGGGCAGGTCGTCATCGCGCCGAATTTGCAGTCGCGTCGTCTCGATCGCGGGACTCACCGCTAGCCGACTGCGGAAGCGACGGGCAAAGAATGCGCCATTAGGAGCCACGGTGGCGAGCCAGGGCGGTGGCGCCGCGATGCCGGAGCCACCGCTCAAGTCGGCCCGCGAGACGGCCCATTCCGCGGTGTCGAACCCCGATCGTAAGGTCCACTCCTGTTGCACACCGCCATTCGGGTCGACCAGCTCGACGACCGCCACCGGCGTGCCCGGCGCCAGCTCGGCGCCTCGCAGCAGGTGGGAATCGAGAGCCAGGCCAGCGATCCGCTGGCGCGGAAACTCCGTCTGCCAACTCGGCGTGGCCGCGGCGAGCACCGCGGGCTGATAGCTATGGACCAGCACCGCCGTCGGCTCTACCGAACGCACCAGGGCCCAGCCGAGAAGCAAAGAGGCGACCCACAGCGGCCTTGGCGCCCAGCGCGGCGCCCACACCCGCAGGCGATCGATCAGCAAGCCGAGACCGACCACCAGGCCGAGGAGCGTCAGGAAAGCAGACGCTTCGTTGGACCACCCCAAGAGCTGCATCAGGTCGCCGCGCGGATCTTCACGTACCCAGGGGTAGGCTCTGAGCATCGCCGCCCCCAGGACCACCGTGGCACACCAGGCTCTTTGCAAGACAGCGCCGGCACCGGCCACCGGAACGCCCAAAACCGCGACCGCCAGGCCCGCCGCCAGGGCCTCCGGCACGAACGAAACAAGTGTCGCTGCCAAGGTCAATAGGGCGCCCAGGCGAACTCGCCAGCGCCCTTCTGCCGGTGCCAGCGCCGCGGCAGGAACCAACCACGCGGCCCCAACCCACAGACGGATCGCCTCGATCGGATGGTGCGCCTGCCCCTCCAAGATCGCCACCGCCGCGATGACCACAGCCAGCAGTGAGACCGGGGCGACCGACGGCCCCGCCACCGCCATCGCCGCTGCAACGAAGAGAATGCCCTTCGGCACGTTCCACAGTGGCAACAGCACCAGGAGCACCACCCCGGCCCAACGCCATGCCCGGTGACGCCCGGGATCAGCGATCACCACCCCGATCGCCAACGCGCAGGCCGCGAGGGTCGACGTCACCGTCCAACCGGGCGCCAGAACGACGATGACACCACCGGCCAACAAGGCCCGCGAAGCACCAAAGCGAGCTGCCAGCACATGGATCGACCATCCCGCCGCGACCGGCAAGGCCAGCAGGCTGACCAGAGATCGCGGCTCGAAGAGCGGCGCCAACAGCAGGTCACTGCGCAGCAGGAGTTGCAATCCCAGCGCCAGCGGCACCGCCACACCGGGATCCAAGCCATCCCTGAGCAGGCGCCCACCGCGGTCGAGTAGAGCGCGCATCGCGCTCGCTGTGAAGCCAACCAGCAAGATGACCGAGACCAAAGCGCCGCGGGAGGGCCCTTGGTAGGCGATCCAGATCGCCGCAGTGGCGAAGAGCGCGGTCGCGGCCGGGATCGAAAGTGAGCTGACCGTCTTCGCTCGAGCATCGAGCGCGACGATCACCGCCAGAAGGGACGAGGTCAGGAGAGTGAGAAAAGTGCTCTCGGATCGGCCGGCCGGATCGAACTGCGTCCAGGTGAA